>CAITLX010000189.1 GCA_903893335.1 uncultured delta proteobacterium
CTCGAGCGTGATCAGCTCGGGGCGACCGAAGGCGATGAGCGCGACGTGGTGCTTCAGCGATCCGGTCGGCTTCGTCACGGTCTCCAGCACGAACGCCTTCGCGCCGTCGATCACCGCACCGAGCGAGCCGGCGACCTTGATCGAGTCGGACATGTCGAGCACGACGACCGAGTAGAGCTCGACGCTCGAGTTCTCGGCCACGTCCGACACGCTGTCGCCCTCGTTGCCCAGGCCGAACGCGATGCCCTTCTCGTCGTTGATGACGCTGACATCGCTGCTCTGCAGCGGGCGCACCGGGTTTCCGTCGCAGTCGAGCACGCGAAACTTCACTCGCAGTCCCGCGGGCGGCACGACCTCGACGGGGCGCACATCGAGGCAGATGCTCGAGGTCCCACCCAAACCACCTTGGCCCCCGGCGCCGGAGGAGCCGCCTCCCCCGGAACTGGATGCCGCTCCGCCGCCTCCGCACGCAGTCGCGAGCAGCACACCGATCAGAGTCACGCCGACAGGCCAGAAGAGGCGCCCACGGGTGACGACAGAGGAAATGGTCATGGTTGGCCCTGTGCGGTGGCGTGGGTGGGTAGTCTGCTACGGCGTGCAGTCCAGCGGCCCGTCGCCCCCGAGAAACGGAGTGCCGTCGAGACAGCCGAAGTCGGGCCCGTTGTCGGCGACGCCCGGGATCGCAAGCGATGCGTGGTTACCGCACTTGCCCACAGGGCGGCAGCAGCCCTTGAACGTCGTCGTCACACCGGCCACCGAGAAGCTGTAGTCGGGGCAGTAGCTGTCGTCAGCGCCCGGCTGGTTGAGCTCGATGCACCCTGACATCGGCAGGTAGACGCCGAAGCCTTGCAGCGTCGCCACCGCCGTCGTCACGTCGAGGCCGCACGGGTTGCCATACACGCCCGCGCAGCACCCGGTCATGTCGAACGTGAGAAGCTTCGCGTCGGCGCAGGTCGTCGGTCCGCACGCGCCCGAGCCGTCGCCGCTGGCGCCATCGTTGCCGCCACCGTCGCTGCCCGCCCCGCCATCGCTACCACCCGTCCCGCCCGTGCCACCAGCACCCGAACCGTCGGACTGGACCGCCCTCGCGTCGCACTTGCCCACCTCGCCGGTGAGTCCGCTGCCGCTAACCGCGTAGCTCACGCGCTGCTCCCCCTTGAGCCCATCCACCTCGGCCTTGAGCGTCAGCGACGACGAGGAGCCGAGGGCCACGGGGGTACAGACGCCGACGGCGTAGTTGCTCCGCGCCAGGCCGTCTGCGCGCGCAGCCACCTCCTGGAAGGCTTGCGAGATGGCCTTCTGGTCCACGCTCGGGAAGAACTGCGTGCAGCTCGCCGGCGTCGCCTCCGCCGTGTTGCACGCGCTCTCCTCGCGGCAGCTCGACGTGACGAAGGCGCCCCCCCTGCCCGCGAGCTCCTCCAGCCGGCACGCGTCGTAGTTGCCCTTGATGCCGAGCGTGTAGACCGTCGCCTGGGACTGGTGCTTTGCCAAGAGAGCCTGCGGGCGCGCCACGGGTTCATTGCCGGCCTCGTGCGTGCCGTCCGTCAGCAACACGACGAACCTCTCGACGTCGGTGTTTCCTCCCCCTCCCGCGGCTGCGACCGTCGCGAGCGCCGTCATGTAGGCGCCGTACAGGTCCGTCGTGCCTCGGGAAGGGGCGTTGCGCAGGGCTTCGAGCTTCGCGTCCAGCACGGCGGCGTCCTGCGTGAAGTCCTGCTCCACCGTGATCTGAGCCGGCGCGCCGAAGGCGATGAGCGCGACGTGGTGCTTGAGCGACGCCTTGGGCTTGGTGACCGTCTCCTCGACGAACACCTTCGCGCCATCGACCACTGCGCCGAGCGAACCTGATTTCGCGATCGAGTCGGACATGTCGAGCACGACGACCGAGTACAGCTCGACGCTCGAGTTCTCGGCCACGTCCGACATGCTGTCGCCCTCTCCCCCCTTGCCGAAGGCCAGCCCCTTCTCGTCGTTGATCACGGAGAGGTTGCTCGCGGTCAAGAGCCCCACTGGGTTGCCGTCGCAATCGAGCAGACGGAACTTCACCTGCAACCCCGCGGGGGGCACGACCTTCACCGGCTTGACATCGAAGCAAAGGCTCGTCGAACTCCCGCTTCCGCCCGACCCTCCGCCCCCACCGGAGCCCGAGGCTTTGCTACCTCCGCCGCAAGCGCTCGCCGCTGCCAGCGCGAGGAGCAGCGTGCCGTTGCGCACACCGACGAATGAACGAAGAGCGCGATGCGAGTTGAGCATGAGCGGAGCCTCCGGAGGATGCGCCGGCCGCCCTCTGCGGAACCGCACCGGCAAGACGGTACGCAAAGCACCGACCAGATGGCAATGCGGACAGCTGCAAATCGACAGGCGCAACAATTGCGCGTGGCGCAGTTGTCGGGACTGAGGAGGGTTCGAACATGCGCCCGCGGTTGGGTAACGGCGCATGCATCATGTGGCGGGGAGCTTCGAAATGCGCGGGGAGAGTGCCCGTCGTCCCCGACTTGGCCGTGATGCACTTCCTGCGCGTCGATGGTGCCGGCCCGCTCGCTGCCGCATGATGAATGGCTGCGCTCGCTTCACTTCCCCTGCTCGCTCGCGCTTCTCGCCGCCCTGGGATTCGGCTGTTCGACGAGCGACGACGTGGCGGGCGCCGCTGGCGACGCTTCGTCCGAGGCGCCCGGTGCCGACGGGAGCGACGACGTGGCCAGCGAAGCGGGGCGCGTGCCGATCTACCACCGGCCGAGCGATGCGCAGTGCCACGAGGCGCCGCCGGCCGGCGTCTGCACCTGCGGCGGCAACTGCACCGACCCGCCGTTTCGCTGCGCCACCGACGCCGCGTGCGCCGACGCCGGCCCGAACGGCCGCTGCGTGTCGCCCGGCGGCCCCGCCGGCAGCGGGTGCACGTTCGACACCTGCTCGGGCGACGCCGACTGCGCGAGCGACCAGACGTGCGCCTGCCACGCGTCGCCCCACGTCGGCGTACTGGGCAATCGCTGCGTACCTGGCAATCGCCGCGCCGACGCCGACTGCACCACGGCGCAGAACACCTGCGTCTACGCCGCGGGGCGTTGCGCGTGGGAGTGTCGGTTCTACGCGCCGCCGATGTGACGTGGGGGAGGCGGCGACTCAGGGCGCGCCGTCGTCGCGCGTCAGCATCTGCGCGATCTCGTCGTGCACCTCGTCGGGGCGCTCGAGGTGCGGCGCGTGGCCGGTGCGCTCGAGCACCCGCAGCGTCGCTCGCGGCAGCCGCGCGGCGACCTCGCGCGCGACGCGCACCGGCACCAGGCGGTCCTCGTCGCCGTGCACGACGCGCGTCGGCGCGGCGATCGACGCGAGCCACCCGGCGGGCTCCCCCGCGTCGAGCGTGCGCAGCAGCGCGCGCAGGTAGGGCGCGCGCCCCTCGACGCCCCACGAGCCCCAGTAGCGGTCCATCGCCGCCTCGGACGGCCGAAACCCGCGCGCGTAGGTGTCGCGCATCGCGACGCGGCGCAGCAGCGGGCGCCGCCCGATGCGCGGCATCCACTCGCCCACGCCGGGCAGGCGCAAGAGGCCGAGCGCGAACGGCATGGGGAACCCGACGCCGATCGACCCGAGCAGCACGAGCCCGCGCACCCGCTCGGGCGCCTGGTGCGCCACGCCGAGCGCGACGCCGCCGCCGAGCGACCACCCGACGACGACCGCGCGCTCGATGGCGGCGGCCTCCAGGTACGCGACGACCCAGCGCGCGGCGTCTCCCACGCCGAGCGGCGCCGCCGGAATGTCGGTGAGGCCGTGGCCCGGCAGATCGATCGCGTGCGTCGTCGCGTGCGGCGCGAGGCGCGCGGCGACGTCGAGCCAGGTGTCTGCGCTCTCGGTCACGCCGTGGATCAATACGACGTGCGGCCCCGAGCCGCGCACCGCGGCGCGCACGGTGCCGAGCCGCGTCGCGACGAGCGAGGCCCCCTCGGCGCGGGCGCGAGCATCGGCGAGCGGGCGCATCGGCGGCATCGCGCCGAGCCTCCCACGCGACGCGGGGGCGTGGGAAGTGGGGCGCTTCATGGCGCCGGCGGGCGTCACGCGGAGCTCCCGGCCCGTCACGCCTCCCAGAGCAGCCGGAGCGGCACCGCGAAGAGCCGCTCGCCGAACGGCGCCACCTGCTCGCCGTCGTACAGCACCACGCCCGCCCGGAAGCGGTCGCCCGCGGCCGCCGCCAGCTTGCGCAGGCCGGCGAAGTCGGCGCCGGTCACCGTCGCTCCGGCCTTCACCTCCACGCCCGCGACCTGGTGCGCGCCGCGCTCGAGCACGAGGTCGACCTCGGTGCCGTCGCGGTCGCGGAAGTGGTGGAACGCGATCGAGTCGGCGCGCCCGCTCGCGAGCCTTCGCAGCTCGGCGTGGACGAACGTCTCGAGCAGCGGCCCGAGCGCGCCGCGATCGGCCGCGAGCGTCGCGGCGTCGTGGCCCGCGAGCGCAGCGCCGAGCCCCGCGTCCGACAGGTGCAGCTTCGGCGTCTTGACGAGGCGTGAGAGCCGGTTGGACGACCACGCCGGCAGCTCGTCGACCAGGAACAGCCGCTCGAGCAGCGTGAGGTACTCGCGCAGCGTCGGCCGGCTGAGCGCGAGCGCGCCGCCGAGCGCCGTCACGTTGAGCAACTGCGCCGTGCTCGCCGCCGCGGCCTGGAGGATGCGGGGCAAGGCGTCGAGGTGCGCGATGCGCCCGAGCTCGCGCACGTCGCGCTGCACCAGCGCGTCGACATAGTCGCGGTACCAGCGCGCGCGACGCGACGGCGTGGGCCGCGCGAGGGCTGGGGGGTAGCCGCCTGCGACCACGCGCTCGGCGAGCTCGCCTCGCAGGCGAGCCACGGCTCGACGCGGGAATCGGCCCGCGAAGAGCGCGTCGAGGAACGCCGACGAGCGCGACGCGATCTCGCACTGCGCGAGCGGGTGCAGACGCACGACCTCCATCCGACCGGCGAGCGAGTCGGCCAGCGCAGGCACGAGCAGCACGTTCGACGAGCCCGTGAGCAGGAAGCGCCCGGGCGTCCGCAGCCGGTCGACCGTCCACTTCAGCCGGAGAAACAGGCCGGGAGCGCGCTGCACCTCATCGAGGATGACGCGCTCGGGCAGGTCGTCGACGAACGCGACGGGGTCGGCGAGCGCCGAGGCGAGCGTCACATGGTCGTCGAGCGTGACGTACGCGTGGCCGCGCGCCTCGCCGACGGCGCGCACCCGCTGAACGTAACTCCGCGAGCGGCTGATCGCAACTCTGCGGTCGGCTAGACGCAACCTTGTCGTCGTCTGTTCGAAGGCGCTCGTCGCCCGGCGCGCCCCCGCGCACGCCCTCGTTCCCTTCTCCCCGCGCAGGACTATGGTCTCGCTCGGCGGCGCGACCGGTTCGGGTCGCGGCACCCCTCTCACCCACGCGGGAGCACGGCTCCCCCGACCTCAGGAGCGACGACATGGCGAAGGTTCACGCGTGGGGCGCCGCTGGCGCGGGCAAGCCGCTCGCTCCCATCACGATCGATCGACGCGAGCCGGGCGCGCGCGACGTCGCGATCGAGATCCTGTTCTGCGGCGTGTGCCACTCGGACATCCACCAGGCGCGCGACGAGTGGTCGGGCGCCACGTTCCCGATGGTGCCGGGCCACGAGATCGTCGGGCGGGTCGTGCGCGTCGGCGCCGCGGCCTCCAAGCTGCGCGTCGGCGACCTCGCGGGCGTCGGGTGCATGGTCGACTCGTGCCGCGCCTGCGCGCCGTGCGGCGACGGGCTCGAGCAGTTCTGCGCGGCGGGCCCGGCGTTCACCTACAACTCGACCGAGATGGACCGACGGACGCCGACGTTCGGCGGCTACTCGACGCAGATCGTCGTCGACGAGCGCTACGCGCTGCGCATCCCCGACGGCCTCGACCCGGCGGGCGCGGCCCCGCTGCTCTGCGCCGGCATCACGACGTACGCGCCGCTGCGCGAGTGGGGCTGCAAGCCGGGCGACCGCGTCGGCGTCGTCGGGCTCGGCGGGCTCGGCCACATGGCGGTCAAGCTCGCCGCGTCGATGGGCGCGGCCGTCACCGTGCTCAGCACCTCGGGCGGCAAGGAGGCCGACGCGGCGCGCCTCGGCGCGACCGACTTCGCGGTGACGCGCGACGGCTCGGCGTTCACCCGCCTCGCGGGCAAGCTCGACCTCGTCATCGACACCGTGTCGGCGGCGCACGACTACAATGCCTACCTCGGCCTCTTGCGCCCGCGCGGCACGATGGTCGTGCTCGGCGTCCCCACGCAGCCGACGCCGGTGCACGCGTTCTCGCTCATCGGCGGCAACCGTCGCCTCGCCGGCTCGCTCATCGGCGGCATCGCGCAGACCCAGGAGATGCTCGACCACTGCGCCGCCCACGGCATCGTGTCGGACGTCGAGATCATCCCCATTCAGCAGATCAACGAGGCCTACGAGCGCGTGCTCCAGAGCGACGTCCGCTACCGCTTCGTCATCGATCTGGCGAGCCTGCGGGGGTGAGGGGGGCGGGGGCGCGCAGACGTACTGCGCCCCGATTCACGCCCCGCGGCCAAGCTCCGCGGTCAACTGGCGGTGCAGCGCGTCGGGCGCCAGGTCGGCGCCGTTCGGCCAGACCGGCGCGCCGTGCTCGTCGACGCGGACCTGCGCGAAGAGCGCCTCGTCGCGCAGCGGCTCGAACATGGGACCCCACAGCCGCTCGGCGACCTCGACGCAGCCCTCGACGCCGTCGGTGAAGACGAGGTGCAGCCGATGCCCCGGCAGCGCAGCGATCCGAGCGAGGCGCGGAAACATGTCGAAAGGCTACCTCGAGGGAGGGATGGGGGCCAGCGGGGCGTGTGCGCGAGCCTGCGCCCAACGCTCACGCAGCTCGACGCGATGTTCGAGCGCCCATTCGCGCACCATCGCGAGGGCGCGGCGTGGAAGCCTGCCCTGCACCACGGCCAGCGACTCGATCGAAAGGGCGGCTTCGGCAGGCCCGCAGGTCGCGTGGAAGTGCGGGGGGGGATGGTCGTCGTAGTAGACGCGAATCGCGATGCCGAAGAACTGGCTGAGGGTCGGCACGACACGCGCAAGGTCGGCCGCTTCATGGTGGCGGTTGCCCGCCCCCCTCTCGCGACCTCTCACGCCGCGCCCGCCACCCGCCGCATCTCTCCCCTCGTCATCGGGCCGCGCAGCAGGGTGATGGTCGAGCGCACTTGCAGCAGGCCGGGCTCGTCGCCGTCGTGGGCGTCGCGCAGGACGAACCACCTCGGCGCCAGCCTGCCGAGGGTGTCGACGAGCTTGCGGGTGGCCTGCCGATCGACCCCTCCGCCGGTCAGGCCGTCGACCACGCGCGCGCGGTCGGCGTCGGTCTGCAACCGGCCGACGCACCAGACGCCTGCGTTGCCGAGGGCGCGGTAGTCGAGGTCCATCGGGTTCTGCGTGGCGACGACGACGCCCACGCCGAACGCCCGCGCCTGCTTCATCAGCGCGACCAGCGGGCGCTTGGTCGGTGGATTGGCCGGGTGCGGCGGCAAGAAGCCGTACACCTCGTCGAACACCACCAGCGCGCGAAGCTGCTGCGAGCCGGGCAGCGACCGCACCCAGGCGAGCGTCTCCTCGAGCAGCACGCCGAGCACCAGCGCGCGCTCCTCGTCGTCGAGGTGCGCCACGCTCACGACGACCGCCTGCGTGCGCCCCTCGGCGTCGGGCGCGAGCCACGCGCCCACGTCGAGCGTGGCCCCCTGCCGCCACGTCTCGAACGTCGGCGACGCGAGCAGCGTGTTGAGCGCGACCGACAGCGAGCGCCGCTCGCTCCTCGGCAGGAACGTCTCGAGCGGCAGCGCGCCAAGCTCGTCGATGGGGGGGCGCTCGAGGTCGGCGAGCAGCGACGCGAGGTCGGCGCTCTGCCCGCCGCGCAGACGCCGCTCGGCGAGCACCGCGAGCAGCACGTGGTCGCGGCTGCGGGCTGGCTCGGGGTCGCGGCCGACCAGGCGCAAGACGAGCGACACCGCCGCCGACAGCGCCGCGCGCGCCGACTCGGGGTCCACGTCCCAGAGCGGCGAGCGGCGCTCGAGCGACGACAGCACGTGCAGCGGCTCACCCGCGGTCGAGCCGGGGGTGAGCACGCGCACGCGCGTCCGGGCGCGAAACGCCTCGACCTCGGAGCCGCCGAGACCCCACGCCGTCAGCGCGCGATCGCGCGCGCCGACCGCCTCGGCCACGCGGTCGCCGAGCGGGCGCTCGTCGTCGCCGTCGGCCTCCTCGAGCCAGGGCGCGAGCGCCTCCGCGTCGCCGAGCGGCGGCGCGAGGGCGAGGTTGGGCAGATCGCCCTTCACGTCGATGACGAGCGCAGGGATGCCCGCGCGCAGCGCCTCCTCGAGCGTGACGGCGAGCAGCCCCGTCTTGCCCGAGCCCGTCATGCCCACCACGACCCCGTGCGTCACGAGGTGCCGGGCGGGCACGAGCCGCTTGTGGCTCGTGCCCGGCCCGTCGAGGCGACGGCCCAGTCCCAGGTACAGCGTCGGCGTTGCCATGGCTGCCTCCTCGTCCTCTCTCGGCTCAGCTCAGGTAGGGGCTCGCGCCCGGCAGCCCGGCGTCCGCCAGCGCCTTCGGATCGACCGTGTGCGTCGCCGGCATGATCGGCGTGGTCGGCGAAGCAGGCGGGGCGACGGCGCCGCCGGGCTGCGCCGGCTCGGCGGCCTTGTTGCTCTTGTGGTTGCCGTTGCCGCGACCGGCGTACAGCGAGGGGGCGATGACGTCGGCGTCGCCCTCGTTCCAGCGGAGGAAGCTCACCGCCTGGCGCACGCGGTCGTAATGCTGCGCGAGCAGCGTGAACGCCTTCTGGCGCGTGACGGCTGCCGCGGCGCTCGCCTTGGGCTGCGCGTCGCGCTCGGCGACGGCGGCGGTCAAGCGGTCGGCCGCGTCCGAGCCGGCGAGCACGTCGGCGCTCGTGATGGCGGTCTTGGCGCTGACGCGCGCCCAGCCGTCGCTGAAGAGCTGCACCAGGCTGATCACCTCGAAGGCCACTCCGCGGTAGCTGCCGGTGCGCTTGATCTCGTCGAGGCTCGACTGCTGGAACAGGCCGACGTCGACGAGCGCCTGCGCGTGCAGGTAGAGCCGGTCGCGCTGGCGCGTCGCCTCGGCCATCATCTCGGGCAGCGAGGCGCCCATCTCGGTGGCGATCTTCCAGCGCGCGTGCGCGCTGCCGAGCGCCAGCGCGTCGTCGACGAGGCCGTCGATCAGCGACAGGTCGAAGCCCGGCAGGCTCTTGGTGAGGTCGGAGCGGAGCGACTGGAGGTGGGGGACGGCGCCGACGATCGTCGTGTAGACGGTCGGGACGTCGAGGTTGAGCGACTGGAGGGCGTCCGCGGGCACCGCGGCGATCGCCCCCTCGCGGCGCTTGAACGCCGAGATGAAGCGGTCCTCGATGGCGGCGGAGTCGACGGGGGACTGGGTGGCGCTGGTCTGGGGGTCGGCGGGGTTCATCGTCGTGGTGTCCTTGTCGGTGGAGTGGATCGTCTTGGTCTGGGTGGCGGTGGAGTTGGTCGTCGTCTGGATGTCGGTGAGGCTCATCGTCGTGCTCTCGGTTGGGGTGGCGGGTCGGGACGGGAGCCGTGGGCGCCCCGCCGGGCGCCTCTCGGCGTCGCCTGCAATGTGCCGGCGACGCAGAGCCCTTCAGCACCCGGCGTGCCGTCGCTCCAGCGCGCGTAACCGCTCGGAATCACTCACCTCGACGGGGCGCGTTCCCACGCTTTCTCACCGCTTCTCACGCGAAGAAGTGAGAAGGGCGAGAAGCGCCCGCGCGCTCCCTCCCGCCACGCGCGTGCGGGGCCGCGAAAAGGCTACCGGTAGCCCTGCCGGCCCCGTCCGCACGCCGTAGAAAGCTAGCGGTAGCCTCCCGGCGCGAGGGCGCAGCCTCAAAAAGCTACCGGTAGCCTCGCAGACGGCACTGCCCCCCCGCGGCGAGCTACCGGTAGCCTCCCAGCGGCGCGCTCGCGCCCGCCCGACGCTGCGCACAGCCTCGATTGGGGCCGCGAGGGCCGAAGAAAGGCTACCGGTAGCCTCGCGGACGAACCGCGAGCGTTCCAGAAGCTACCGGTAGCCTTTCTGGGCAAACGGCGCGCGATGGGTGGCTACCGGTGGCTCGGCGGGCGCGCGGGCACCCGGTACGACCCGGGTACAGGTGACAGATCAGTCCACGGCCAGCAGCGGCGATCCATTCCCCTTCTCCAGCCTCTCCCGTCCGGTTATCCTCGCCGGCGTGACGCCGAGCTTCGACGATCCGACCGACACGTCCATCCCGATTCCCCACGCGGCCACGCGCGCGGGCCAGCCTCGGGGCCGCCCCGGGCTCGTCGTGGTGTGGGAGCGGGGCGCCCCCGTGTGCCGAGCGATCGCCTTCGACGGCGATGCGCTCGAGGTGGGGCGCTCGCCGGAGCGCCGCGTCGCGCTCGCCGACGGCAGCGTGTCGCGGCTGCACGCGCGCGTCGCGTGGAGCCCCGCGGGGCTCGCGGTCGAGGACCTCGGCAGCCGCCACGGCACCTTCGTCGATGGGCGCCCCGCGCAGGGCGCGCGCGCCTCCACGACCGCCGTGCTGCGCTTCGGCGCGACGCTCGCGCTCGCGACCGACGACGTGGCCCCCTTCGAGGCGCGCGGCGTCGTGTCGGGCTCGCGCGTGCTCGGGCCGGCCATGCAGGCGGCCCTCGAGGCGGTGCCGCAGGCCGCGCGCGCGGGGGTCCCGCTGCTCGTGCAGGGCGAGAGCGGCACGGGCAAGGACGACGTCGCGCACCTCTACCACCGAGCGTGCGCGCGCCACGCCGGCGCGCTCGTCGAGCTCAACACCGCGAGCATCCCGCGCGACCTGGTCGAGGCCGAGCTGTTCGGCACGCGGCGCGGCGCCTACTCCGGCGCGGTCGATCGCGACGGCGCGTTCGTGCGGGCCGACCGCGGCACGCTCTTCTTCGACGAGCTCGGCGAGCTACCGCTCGAGGTGCAACCCAAGCTGCTGCGCGCGCTCGAGGCGCGGCGCGTCGTGCCCCTCGGCGGCGACGCGGCGCGCGCGTTCGACGTGCGCTTCGTCTCCGCGACCCACCGCGATCTCGACGCGATGGTGGCCACGGGCACCTTCCGACAAGACCTGCTCGCGCGCCTCTCGCACGAGCGCGTGCGCCTGCCGCCGCTGCGCGAGCGCCGCGAGGAGGTCCCCCACCTCGTCGCGCTCGGCCTCGCGCGCGCGTGGGACGTCCTCGCCGCCGACCCGCTGCCCGCGAGCGCGACCTTCATCGAGGCCTGCTGCCTGCGCGGCTGGCGGGGCGAGAACGTGCGCGGCCTGCTCGCCTGCGTCGGCTCGGCCGCTCGCGCCGCGCTGCGCGACCGAGCCGACGCCGTGCACGCGTCGCACCTGCCCGCCGAGGGCTCCTGGGCCGCGCCTGCGGCCGACGCGCCTGCGCCGCTCTCCCCTGCCGCCGTGGCGCGCGCCGCGCGCCAGCGCGCCTTCCACGAGGTCGTCCAGCGCTGCGGCGGCGATCTCCGCGCAGCCGCCGCCGACTTCGGCGTCTCGCTCGCGACCGCCTACAGGTGGATGGGGAGGGGGTAGGGGCGCGCGCCTCCCCGCCCTCCCCCTCAGCCGAGCAGCTCCTTGATCTGCCCGACGATGACGTCCCAGCGCCTGTCGACGTCGTTCTTGAACGCGATGCCCATCAGCAAGAAGAGCAGCCCCATGCCGACGAGGCTCGCGACCTCGC
>CAITLX010000190.1 GCA_903893335.1 uncultured delta proteobacterium
CGAGCACGGCGAAGACGTCCGTGCCACCGGCCGCGGTGAACGCGCGGGCGCCGGTGACGCCGACCTGCGCCTCGAGCCCAGGGCACACCTCGACCGACGGGTGCGCGTCGTCGCCCTGGTAGACGCCCGCGGCGTCGAACGGGGGCGCGCCGGTGCGCGTACCGCCGAAGAGGAAGCCGCGGGCCCCCTTGGTGTTGGCCAGCGCGAGCAGCTGATCGCGCAGCGAGCTCACCTGGCTCACCATGAGCCCGCGGTCGCTCGCCGAGAGCGAGCCGTTGGCCCCGCGCATCGCGAGATCCTGGGCGTCGCCGAGCACGGTCGTGGCCTCGGCCAGCGCCGACTCGCTGCCTGCGACGTCGCCGCGCACGCGCGAGACGGTCGTGCTGCACGCCGAGGTGCGATCGAGCGCGGCCTGCACGCGCGCAGCCTGCGCTGCGGCGACCGGGTCGTCCGACGGTCGCCCGACGCGCGCGCCCGAGCTCGCCTGCCGCTCGGCCTCCGCGACCCGTCCCTGCTGCTTGGCGATCGACCGCGTCACGAGATCGAGCCGCATCGAGTCGGAGATTCTCATCGCACGAGCCCTGTCACGAGGTCGTTCATCATCTGGTCCACCGTCGCCATGAGCTTGGTGGCTGCCTGGTAGGCGCGCTGGTAGCGCGAGAGGTTGATCATCTCCTCGTCGAGCGAGACGCCGCTGCTCGCGTCGCGCATCGACTTGGCCTGCGACTGCATCGCCTCCTGCACGCTCGCGTCCTGCGCCGCGCCTGCCTTGCGCAGGCCCACGTCGCCGATCAGCGAGCCGTAGGCGTCCGCCGCGGTCTGCCCGCCCACCGTCGCCACGCCCGCGAGGCCGGCGAGCTTGGTCGCGAGATCCGAGCCGCCGGGCAGCGTGGCGGCGCTGCTCGAGGCCGCGACGCGCTCGGGGTGGCCCACCATCGCCGCGTCGAGCGCGAGGCTCGAGGCCGCGCCCGCGGGCGTCGCCGAGACGCTGAAGAGCGGACGGCCCCCCACGCCGTCGAGGCCGAAGCCCCCGGCGTGCACGCCGTTGACCGCCGTGGCGATGCCGTACGCGAGGCTGTCGAGCTTGTCGGAGATGGCGGGCGCATCGACGTCGCGCGCCTCGCGCAGGCCCGCGAGCGTGCCTCCGACCAGCGAGCCGGTCACGTCCACCGCGCCGGCGCCGCCGGGGCGCGCGATCGAGACGCGCATCGCGCCGGAGGCGTCCACCGCGACGCCGAGCTTTCCCGCGACGTTGCCCTCGACGAGCGTGCCGCCCGCCGCGCGCACGACGAGCCGACCCGAGCCGTCGGTGAACGTCTTGACGTCCACGCGCTGGGCGATCTCGTCGACGAGCACGTCGCGCTGGTCGAGCAGATCGGCGGCGTCCTTGCCCAGCCCCTGGGCCACCGCGATCTTGTCGTTGAGAGACGCGATCTTGCCGGCGCGCTCGTTGACCTCCGAGGCCACCATCTTGCCCTGGTCGAGCAGGCTCGCGCGCTGCGAGGAGATCGCGCCGGCCGTGTCGCGCAGCCGCGACGCGAGCCCCTCGACGCTCGCGAGCACCTGGCCGCGCGCGGTCGGGTCGGAGGGGTTGGCCGCGAGCGCCGAGAACGACGCGAAGAGCTGCGAGATCGGGCCGCCGAGGCCGGTGCCGTTCGCGTCGTCGAAGAGCCCCTCGAGCGCCCCGAGCGCCGAGTCGCGCTGCGACGCGGACGAGGACTGCCCCGACGCGTCGAGGTAACGCGCGCCCGCGAAGCCGTCGACGAGCCGACGCAGCCCCGCTGCGTCCACGCCGCCGAACGTCTCGACGCCGACCGGGCGCGCGACGAGCATCGCGTCGCGCCGCACGTAGCCCGGCGTGTTGACGTTGTTGACGTTCTGACCGGTGACGTCGAGGCCGTAGCTCTGGGCAGCGAGCGCGTCGCGCGCGAGGCCGAGCAGGGAGTTGAGGGTCACGGCTAACCCCTCGTGTCCACGCGCAGGGCCTGCGCGGCGGGAGGCTTCGTCGGCCCGGGCGCGTAGGTCGCGGGGGCCTGCCCCGTCGCCATCGCCAGGACGCTGGTGACGCACGCGCGCGCGTGCAGCAGGAGGCGCTGGTTGACGAGCGCGCCGTCGCGCACCCGCACGAACTGCGCGCGCTCGTCGAGCGTCGGCGCGACGCCCGCCTCGAGCAACCCGCGCAGCGTGGCGTCGACCGCGAGCTTCTTCGCGGCGACCTCGTCGAGGGTGCGCGCGTCGAGCACGCGCAGCGCGAGGCGCTCCTCGGAGAGCAGTCGCTCGAGATCGTCGAGCGTCTGGCGCAGCGCGGTGCCAGGTTCTTGTCGGTCGCTCACGGTGGGCCTTTCCCGCGGCGGGGCACACGTCTCCCCAGCCGCTCGGTGCGGCGCGCCCCCTTCGCGGGAGACGCGCACGCGCCGTGCGACGGCCCACCCCCTGAGCGGGGTCAGCCGATCTTGTCCAGCAAGCGCTCGGCGACCGCCTTCGCGTCGACCTGGAACGTCCCGTCGGCGATCTTGGTCCTGAGCGCATCGACCTTGGCTCGGTCGACCGGAGGCGTGGCGCCCGCGATCATCGCGCGCGCCTCCTCCGAGATCGTGACGTGCGTCGCCTCGCTCGTGCGCGCTGCTCCGCCGCCTGCCCCGGAAGCGACCGGCGGCGTCGGGCGCGTCGCCCCGACCTGCACCTGCGAGGTCCGGACGTACGCGTCGACTGCTCCCCTGCTTCCTACCTTCATGACGTGCTCTCTTTCTAACCCTCTTCCGAAGTTGGATGCACGCGCCGGGCCAGGTCTGCACCCGGTGCCTGCTCCAAGCTACCTCCGCGGTCGGCCCCGGGAACGGTCGTCCCTCCGAAACCTTGAATCGAGGGGGGTGGCACGTGGCCCTGGGGAGCCTTCGGGGGTGGCACGGCCTCGCCTCCGACGCGAGGCGTCATGGCGTGGAGGATGGTCGGCGCGAGCCCGATCCCCCCCGCAGAGGCGACCGCGTCGGCCAGCGCACCCACCATCATGGTGCCGTACATGTCGCTGCCCGAGCTTCCGGCGCCGGAGATCTTCGAGCTGCGCTCGAGCGACGAGAGGAGCTTGCGGACGAAGATGGCCTCGAAGTCGCGCGCGGCGCGCGCGGTGGCGGGGTCGGGCTTCGGCGCCGCGGAGGCGGCGTCGGCGGCCTTGCGCGCGGGATCGAGCGAGGGTGCGGCGAGGGGCTTCATTGCATCACGATCTCGGCGTGGAGCGCGCCGGCGGTCTTGAGGGCCTGGAGGATGCTGCCGAGCTCGCGCGGCGTGACGCCGAGCGCGGCGAGCGCGCGGGCCACGTCCGCGAGGGAGGTCGCCCCCTCGAGGTAGGTCATGGCCTGACGCGGGCCGTTGGGGCCGTTGTCGGTGTGGGTGATGTCGGTGCGGGGCACGACCTTCGTCTGCCCGTTGGAGAACGCCGGCGGCTGCGAGACGGCCGGGGACTCCTTGATGACGATGGTGATGCCCCCCTGCGCGATGGCCACCGGGGCCAGGCGCACGTCGCCCCCCGCGACGATCGTCCCGGTGCGCTCGTTGATGACGACGCGCGCCGCGGTGGAGGTCACGATGTCCAGATCGGCGATCTTCGCCATGAGCTCGACGGGCCGCTCCTTCATCGCCGCCGGCAGCTTCACGCGCACCGCGCCGGCGTCGAGCGGCATCGCGCTGCCGGCGCCGAGCGCCTGATCGATGGCGACCGCGAGCCGCTCGGCGGTCGAGAAGTCGGCCGAGCGCAGCGCGAGGGTGACCGCGCCGTCGGTGACGAAGGTGCTCGGGATCTCGCGCTCGACCAGCGCGCCGCCCGGCACGCGCGCGGTGTTGGTCGAGTTCTGGCGCACGCTGCTGCCCGACGCGCCCTGCGCGTCGAAGCCGCCGATGACGAGGCCCCCCTGCCCGACGGCGTAGACGTGCATGTCGGCGCCGTACAGCAGGGTCTGGAGCAGCACCCCGCCCATGAGCGAGCGCGCGTTGCCGACCGACGAGACGGTGACGTCGAGGTGGGCGCCCGCGCGCGCGAACGGGGGGATGCTGGCGGTGACCAGCACGGCGGCGACGTTGCGCAGGCGCAGCTGCGTGGGGTCGACCTGCACGCCGAGCCGGCGCATCAGCGCGAGCAGCGACTGCGCGGCGAGCGGCGCGCTCACGTCGTCGCCCGTGCCGTTGAGGCCCGACACGACGCCGTAGCCGACGAGCTGGTTGTCGCGCACGCCCACCACGTCGCACATGTCGCGCAGCCGGTCGGCCCGCGCGTCGCGCGTGACCAGCGCGACCGCGACGGCGAGCGCGAGCGCGGCGGCGAGGCGTGGGAGCTTGGGGAGGCGGGGCATCTTCGGCCTTCAGAACGGGTCGATGGCGTCGATGAGCTTGGTGAGCCAGCCGCGGTCGGTGGTGTCGGCCACGTCGCCGCGACCGGTGAACTCGACCTGCGCGTCGGCGAGCCGCGACGACGCGACGGAGTTGTCGGGCCCGACGTCGACCGGGCGAAGGACGCCCGAGACGTACAGGTGGTACTCTTCGTGGTTGATCATCACGACCTTCGTCCCCTCGACGAAGAGGTCGCCGTTGGGGAGCTGCTCGCGCACCCGCACCGCGATGGAGCCGTTGAGCTTGCCCTTGCGGCTCGTCGCGCCGTCGCCGGCGAAGTCGGCCTGCGACGCGAGGGCGAGGAGCTTGGTCGGGTCGATGTCGGGGTGCGACGCCTTGAGCGCCGGCATGAGCCCGAGCAGGGCCTCGACGCCCGAGTCGCGGCTCGACGACTTGCTGAGCGTCGTGTTCGCGCCCCCCTCGGCGTCGGCCTGCTCGTCGATGCGCACGACGACGACGTCGCCGACGCGCACCGCGCGGGTGTCTTGCAGCAACCCCGGCGTCGCCTCGCTGTAGACCGAGCCCGAGGTGGGGCGCGCATCGGGCTGCGTGACGGCGTATTTCCCGGGCGCGTAGACGCGGCTGCGGGGCATGAACGGCTTGACGTGCGGCGGCCCGCAGCCGACGGCCACGAGCAACCACCCGAGCACGGCGACGGCGGCGGGCCTCATGGCGTCTCCACCACCTGCGCCTCGTCGTGCGAGACGACCCGCACGCGCACCACGCGCCCGGTCGAGGCCACCTGAGCGGTGAGCACCTCACCGATGGCTGCGTCCGCGAGCGCCGTGCCGTAGGTGCTGACGCGCACCCCCGAGAGCTCGACGACGATCGCCACGCGCGCGCCGCGCGCGACGTCGGGGCGTGACGCCTCCTCCGAGACGTCGAGCGTCACGTCGATGGGGACGCGCGCGACGACGACGCCGTCGCTCGCGAGCTCGACCATCGCGATGGTGTGGAACGCGCCCTTCTGGCGCGGCGCGCGCGGCACCGTCGCCTCGCGCACCTCGGCGCGCGGCGGCACCACGATCTCGCGGGTCGCGGCGGACCGCACGACGGTGACGCCGGGGGGCAGCGCGCGCTCGATGGCGCCGCGCGTGAGCTTCGTGACCTCGTCGGCCGAGAGGTGGCGCGCGGCGCCGACCACGCGCACGACCTGCGGCACCCGGAGCCTCTTCGCGTCGATGCCCGCGTCGCGCACATGCCGCAGCACCTCCGCCCGATCGACCAGGCGCGACCCGCCGGGAGGCGGCGCGGGCCCGAGATCGACCGCACCCGCCTCGGCACCCGCGTCGGGCACGAGGTCGACGACGCGCAGCCGCGCGCCCTCGACGACGCGCGTCGCGTCCGCCCGCGCCGCGAGCGGCACGAGCAGCGCGAGCAGCGGGAGGAGGCGCCAGGGGTTCATCGGATCTGCGTCGCGTTCTGCAGCATCTCGTCGGCGGCCGAGATCACCTTCGAGTTGACCTCGTACGCGCGCTGCGCCGAGATGAGGCCGATCATCTCCTGTACGACCTCGACGTTGGCGTGCTCGACCGAGCCTTGCAGCAGCGTGCCGCGGCCGTCGCGCCCCGGGTTGCCCACCTGCGGATCGCCGCTCGCCGCCGAGAGCGTGAGCAGGTTGTGTCCGGACGCGGCGAGCCCCGCCGGGTTCACGAACGACGCGAGCTGGATCTGGCCGATCTGCACCGAGCCGCCGTTCTTGTTGCCGACGCTCACGGTGCCATCGGAGCCGATGGTCAGGCCGGTCGAGTCGGGAGGGATCACGATCGGCGGCTCGAGCGGCATCCCCTCGGAGGTGACCAGGCGCCCCTGGCCGTCCGTCTTCAGCGTGCCCGAGCGGGTGTAGGCCGCCGTGCCGTCGGGCTGCTGCACGACGAAGAAGCCGTTGCCCTCGACCGCGAGGTCGAGGGGGTTGCCCGTGTTCTCGATCGCGCCCTGCTCGAACTGCCGCGAGGTGGCCACGATGCGCACGCCGCTGCCCACTTGCAGGCCCGTCGGCGCGGTGGCGTTGGCCGAGGTGCGCGCGCCGGGCGCGCGGATCGTCTGGTAGACGAGGTCCTGAAAGTCGGCGCGGACCTTCTTGTACCCAACGGTGTTGGCGTTCGCGAGGTTGTTCGAGATGGCGTCGAGCTGGGCCTCTTGCGCTGCCATGCCCGTCGCCGCGATGTGGAGGGAACGAAACATCGGGTACCTCTCTCGTGGCTCCTCCGGTGCACGGACGGTGCCAGGACGATCAATCGCCTGCGTCGGCCGCGTCGTCGGCTGCAGCAGCGTCGCCGCCGTCGCCCGCTTCGACCGGCGCGTCCGGGTCGGAGGCGTCGTCCGCGTCGTCGCGCGCGTCGCCCTCGTCGGTCGCGTCGCCGCCGTCGCCGGCGTCGACCTCGGGCGGCGCCTCGACGGCCGGGACGCAGACGCCGGCGCCGCACACCTCGCCCGCCGAGCAGTCGGACTGCCGCAGGCAGCTCCCCGCCTCGACGCAGCCGTCGGCCAACACGAGCGAGGAGCCGATGCCGAGCAGCGCGGCGAGCGCCCCCGCGAGCGGCCCGAGACGGTCAAAGGTCGACATGGATCCCTACCCCGAGGAGTGCCCAGATCACCGGGCGATCGCCCGGGAGATCGGTGCCCAGCGGCAGCGCCGCGAACGACGGCTCGACGAAGAGCACCGGCCCCTGCTTGCCCACGGGGAAGCGCAGCTGCGCGCCGAGCTCGCCGCCGAAGAGCGTGCGGGGCGCGATGACCGACGTCACGCCGACGAACGCGACGGTGCGCGGGCCGAGCCAGCGCAGGTAGCGCAGCTCGGCGCCGACGCCTGCGTGGGGCTCCACGTCGGCGTAGACCACGACGCCGAGCCCCTCGCGCGGGTCCTCGTCGATGCGCCCGTCGAGCTGCAGCGAGAGGCGCGTGCGGGCCCGGCGAAACTGCGTCTCGCCCGCGCCGGCGTCGCCGCCCTCGAGCCCCGACGAGGCGGACACGGCTCCGCCGAGCAGAAGCTGCTGCGCGCGCGCCGGGATCGCCAGCGCGCTGACGACCGCGAGCGTCGCGATTCCGACGGTCCGGGGGCGCGTCACGGGGCCTCCCCGGCGCCCGGAGGCGCGGCCGACGCGGCCGGGGCGACCTCTGCGGCGGGCTCGCCCGGCGGCGAGCCGATGGTCGCGGGGACGCTCTCGCCGTTGACGACGACGATGACGTCCACGCGGCGGTTGAGCGCCCGGCCGTCGATCGACCCGTTGTCGGCGAGCGGGTGGTACTCGCTGTAGCCTGCCGCGGAGAGCCGCGCGGGCGCGAGCGCCTTGGTCTCGATGAGGTGCCCGACCACCGCCGTGGCGCGGGCGGTCGAGAGCTCCCAGTTCGAGGGGAAGCGCAGGGTGTGGATCGGCGCGTTGTCCGTGTGCCCCTCGACCCGCACCGACACGTCTCGATCGCGCAGCGCCTCTCCGATGGCGTCGATCGCGGCGGTGCCGTCGTCACGCAGCCGCGCGTCGCCCACGTCGAACATCAGGCGCTCGGGCAGGCGCAGCACGAGCTCTCCGTGCAGCTCCTCGAGCTTCAGGCCTCGCAGCGCGGGGCTCGCCCCCATCTTGCGGGCGATCGCGCGCCGCACCGACACCTTGGCCCCCTGCTCGACGGGCGCGACCACCTTGTGCTCCGGGGTGCGCTTCGTGTCGTCGTTGGGGAAGATGCCGCGCCCGCCGCTGTCGAGCACCTGCCACTCGAGGGCCTGGTTGAACGACTGCGTGAAGCGTCCGACCTTCTTCGAGTCGACCTGCGAGACGGCGAACATGACGACGAAGAAGGCGAACAGCAGGGTGATGAAGTCGGCGTAGCTCACGAGCCATCGCTCGTGGTTCACGTGCTCGGGGTGCTTCTGCTTGCGCGCCATCGGTTGCTCGCGGGGCTCAGGCTGCGGCGACGGCCGCCGTCTCCTCGCCGACCGCGCCGGCGGGGGCTGCCTTCTTCTCGCTCGCCGGCTGCATCGCCGTGAGCTTCTCGCGCACCAGCTTCGGGTTCATCCCCTCCTGGATGGCGAGCGCCCCCTCGAGCATCAGCGTCTTGAACGCGACCACCTCGCGCGTGCGCATCTTGAGCTTGCCCGCCAGCGGGAGCGCGACGATGTTCGCGAGGCCGACGCCGTAGATCGTGGCGACGAAGGCGGTGGCGATGCCCTCGCCGACCTTCCCGATGTCCGAGAGGTTGGTCATGACCTGGATGAGGCCGAGCACGGCGCCGATGATGCCGACGGTCGGCGCGTAGCCCCCCATCGCCTCGAACACCTTCGCGACGTCCTCGCCCTCCTCCTCCATCTGCCCGATGGAGGCCTCGAGCGAGTCGCGCATCGCGGCCGAGTCGGCGCCGTCGACGGCCATCATCAGCGCTCGAGCGAGCAGCGGGTCGGACGCCTTGGGGGCGAGCGGCTCGAGCGCGAGGATGCCGTCCTTACGCGCCGCGGTCGCATAGCGCACGATCTCGTCGATGAGCTTGTCGGCGTGGTTCGGCGGCTCCTTGAACGCGATCTTGATGCTCTTCAGCGCGTGCTTGAAGACGCGAAACGGGAACTGGATCATGGTGGCGCCGACGGTGCCGCCCACGACGATCATGGCGGCGGTCGGCTGCGTTATCTGGGAGATCTTGCCGCCTTCGATGGCGTTGCCGAGCAGGATCCCCCCGAGACCGATCAGCAAACCGAGGAGCGTTCCGATGTCCATCATCACCTCCGAAAGCCGGGAGGGGGAGTCGAGGCAGGGCGCCCGGTTTCGCGGCGCTCGCGGTGGGCCGACGCGCCGACCACGACGTCGCGCGACGGCGGGTAGGCGAGCGAATCGACCGCTCCGATGGAGCGACGAAACTCGACCACCCGCGCGATGACCAGGTCGAGCGGCTCACGCACCACGACCTTGTCTCCGCCGAGCAGCGAGAGGGTCGTGTCGGGCGTCACCTCGATCCACGTGATGAGGTCGGGGTTGACGGCGATGGTGTGTCCGTTGAGCCGGGAGAGCGTGATCATGCGTGGGGCACCCTGCGCCCTGCCAGAGCAAGCGGGGTGCCAGGAGCGCGGGCCTCAAGCTCTCGCGCGGCGGGCCGTTCCGAAGTCCGGCTGCGCGGCCCCCTCCCACCTCGCGGCCAACCTGCGACGATGACGACCAACCTCACGGTGCGCCCGCCGCGCTTCGGAATGGGCACGGCGAACCTCGACGACGACGGCACCACGTGGCTGCCCCCCGCTCAGCTCGCCCGCGCGCTGCTCGCGCGCTTCCGGGCGCCCGACTACCGGCCGCCGGTGCTCCCCGCCGAGGCCGTCGAGCTGCTCGCGCTCGCTCGCCAGCCCAACGTCGCCTACGCCAGCATCCTGACGCTGCTCGAGCGCGACCCGCTGCTCGCCGCGCGCGTCTTGCAGCGCGCGCAGTCGGCGGCGTACGCCTCGCGCGGGTCGATCCAGTCGCTGCGCGACGCGCTGGTGCGGCTCGGGCTGACGACGCTGACGGGCATCTTCCTCGAGACGGCGATGAACCTGCGCGTCTTCCGCGCCCCCGGCTACGAGGCCCCGATGGCACAGCTGCAAGCGCACAGCGCGGCCACGGCGCACATCTGCCGCATCGTCTGCCGCCGCACCGCCATCTGCGACGAGTACGCCTTCCTCTGCGGACTGCTGCACGACGTGGGGCTCGCGGCGATGATGCTGTCGCTCGCCGACCGGCCGCGCGGCGCGCCGCTGCCCGACTTCGAGCAGGTGTGGCCGGGGCTGCGCGAGGCGCACGAGGAGGCGTCGGCGATGCTCTGCCGCCTCTGGAGGCTGCCGCCCGACATCGAGCTCGCGCTGTCGTGCCACCACTCCGGGCGGCTCGACGGCCACCTGCACCCGCTCGGCTCGGCGATCGCCCTCGCCGAGCGGCTCGCCGCGCGCCTCGGGCGCGGCTTTCGCGACGAGGCGCAGGCCGACGAGTCGCACCTGCTCGAGGTGCTCGGCATCGCCCCGCGCGTCGGGCTCGAGATCCTCGACGAGGCCCGAGGGGCGCTCGCCACGCTCGACGCGTGATCGCGACCCGGCGCGCGTGGCGCTCGGGCCGCGACCTGCCGCGCGCACGCTCAGGCGGCGCGCACCATCCGCTTGCGCTTGAGCATCTCGACGAGGGTCGTGCGGTTGAGGCCGAGCAGCCGCGCGGCCTGGTTCTTGTTCCAGCCCGTGCGCGACAGGGCCTGGCGGATGAGGTCGTTCTCGAACGACTCGACCGCGGCGCGAAGATCCATGCCGCCGTCGGGCAGCGAGGTCGCCGCGCGGCGCTCGGCGCCGAGCCCGGCCACGCGCGCGGGCAGATCGCGCGGCTCGATGACGCCGTCCTGGCAGAGCAGCACCGCGCGCTCGATCGAGTTCTCGAGCTCGCGCACGTTGCCCGGCCACGCGTAGGAGAGCAGCAGCTCGGCGGCCGCAGCCGACATCCGCGGCACCTCGCGCCCGACGCGCGTCGCCGACGAGTCGACGAAGCGGCGCACGAGCGGCGGCACGTCCTCGCGGCGATCGCGCAGCGGCGGCAGGTGCACGTGGATGACGTTGAGGCGGTAGTAGAGGTCCTCGCGGAACGCGCCGGTCGCCACCGCCGACTCGAGATCGACGTTGGTCGCGGCGACGATGCGCACGTCGGCCTTGAGCGTGCGCGCGTCGCCGACGGGCGAGTACTCGTGGGTCTGCAGGACGCGCAGCAGCTTGACCTGGAGCGAGAGCGGCAGCTCGCCGATCTCGTCGAGGAAGAGCGTGCCGCCCTGCGCCGCGGCGATGCGGCCGGTCTTGTGCGCGACCGCGCCGGTGAAGGCGCCGCGGACGTGGCCGAACAGCTCGCTCTCGAGGAGCGCCTCGGGGATCGCGCCGCAGTTGACGGCGACGAAGGGGCGCGCGCCGCGCGAGCTCGAGTCGTGGACGGCGCGCGCGACCAGCTCCTTGCCCGTGCCGCTCTCGCCGGTGACGAGCACCGTGCACATCGTCTCGGCGATGCGATCGACGAGGCGGTAGACCTCGACCAGCGAGTCCGAGTCGCCGATGACGCCGACCATGCTGCGCGGGCGCTGGGCCTTGGGGGCCGGGAGCGGAGCGGCGGCGACGAGCTGCTCGATGGCGAGGGGGTCGACCTCCACGCGCTGATCGTGCTCGTCGTCCTCGCAGCTGTCTGCGCCCGTGAGGCCATCGAAGTCCATGCGCACGAATGTGCCGGACGACATCTCGAAGTCTTTATCCACGTCACCCTCCCAGAATCGTTTCGACCGATGTTCCTCCGGGCCCCCGCCCGTCGCCGGAGCCATTGAGCAAGGACGGGGCCATGCGTCGGCCGACCGACGGGGGGAGTCGGTTTCTTGGCACCATTTCGGGCACTTGGAGCGTCGGCGCGCTGGCGCAGGGGCGTCGACGGACCGACACCCAGGGTCACGCGACACCCACCCGCGGCCGAGCGGCGATCCGCTGAAATCACCGGGCCAGGACTCCGAGCGCACCCCCTGAACGGACGCCATCTGGAATCCTTGAGGCGGGGTCAATTGTGACCTGCTGAGCCAAAACCCAGGGTGCGCCGTGACCCCCCGCCGTCACGGCACGCTGCGTGCTTCGTTGCCGCTCGTGGCCGCAGACCTCTTTGCCAGCATCGACGCGTTCCGCTCGACGCTCGACTACACGCTGCAGCGCCACAACGTCCTGGCCTCCAACCTCGCGCACGTCGACACGCCCGGCTGGGTGGCGCGCGATCTCGCGCCGGCGCAGGGGCCGGGGGGCTTCAGCGGCGTCTTCCAGGTCGCGCTCGAGGCCACGTCGCAAGGGCACATCGCGGCGGGCCCGCTCGGGGGCATCTCCGACGCGCGCATCATCGACGACCCGTCGGGCGGCGGCGGCAACGACGGCAACTTCGTCTCGCTCGATCGCGAGGCCGCGAAGATCGCCGCCAACCACGTCCGCTACGACGTCGTCTCGACGATCGTGGCAGCCGAGCTGGGCGTCTTCGCCTGGGCGGCCAACGACGGGCGCGGCTGACGCCGCGCCCAGAACGAGGAGCAGGTCGCATGGTCGGAGTCTTCAGCGCGCTCGAGGTCGCCGCGTCGGGCCTGTCGGCCGAGCGCGTGCGCATGAACACGATCGCCTCCAACCTCGCGAACGCGCGCACCACGCGCACCGACGCAGGGGGGCCGTACAAGCGCATCGATCCGGTGTTCGAGGCCGTGCCCTACGCGCCCAACGGCGTCGCGAGCCCGCTCGCGCGGGCCGTGTCGGGCGTGCGCGTCACGCACGTGCAGGAGGACACGCGCGACCCGATGGAGGTCTACGAGCCCGGCCACCCGGACGCCGACGCGCGTGGCTTCGTGAAATACCCCAACGTCAACGTCGTCGAGGAGATGGTCAACATGATCACCGCCTCGCGCGCCTACGAGGCCGGCGTCAGCTCCGTCGAGACCGTGAAATCGATGGCGCGCTCGGCCCTGCAGATCGGCAAATGAGCCTCTACGTCCCCGACGCCACCGGGGGGGCCGCGCAGGCCCTCGCGTCGCAGATCGGCGACACGGCCGCGAAGATCGGCTCGCTCGGGGGCAAGGACGTCGGCGCCACCTCGGTGCCCTTCGCCGATCTGGTCGGTCAGCTCATCGGCGCCGCCTCGGCGAAGGACCAGGCGGCGCACCGCGCAGCCGCCGAGTTCGCGTCGGGGGCGAGCGACGACATCCACGGCACGATGATTGCGGTCAAGGAGGCGGACGTGGCCGTGCGACTCGCCGCCACGGTGCGCACCAAGGTCATCGATGCGTTTTACGAGCTCTGGCGCATGAGCGTGTGACATGAACGAAAGACTCGAAGCGTACCTCTCGCAAGCGCGAGCCTTCTGGAGCGCCCTCACGGTCACCCGGCGCGTCGCGCTCGTCGGCACGACGCTCGCCGTCGCGCTCGCGGTCGGAGCCGCGTCGTACGCCGGATCGCGCGTCTCGTACGGCATGCTCTTCACCGACCTCAACCCCGAGGACGGCGCGGCGATGACGGCCAAGCTCAAGGAGCTGAAGGTGCCGTTCCGCGTCGAGGCGAGCGGCACGGCCATCGCGGTGCCCGAGGAGAAGGTGCACGAGCTGCGGCTCGAGCTCGCCGGCCTCGGCCTGCCGCGCGGCGGCGGCGTCGGCTTCGAGATCTTCGACCGCTCGCACCTCGGCGCCACCGAGTTCGAGCAGCGCATCCACCTCAAGCGCGCGCTCGAGGGGGAGCTCGCGCGCACCATCGGCACCATCGGCGCGGTGCAGGGCGCGCGCGTGCACCTCGTGATGCCCGAGCGCAGCCTCTTCGCGGCCAGCCGCGAGCAGGCGTCGGCGTCGGTCATCCTCCGCATGCGCCCCGGCCGCACCTTCGGCAAGGCCGAGGTCGCCAGCGTGGTGCACCTCGTGGCCTCGGCGGTGCCGGGCCTGGCCGAGGACCACGTCTCGATCGTGGGCGCCGACGGTTTGACGCTCCACCGTCCACGCGGCGACGCTCCCGCCTCGGGCGCCGACCAGCGCTCGGAGCGCGAGGCCGAGATGGCGTCGTCGCTCGAGGAGCACGCGCGGGCCATCGTCGAGCGGATGGTGGGCGCCGGGCACGCCGAGGTGCGCGTCGGCATCGAGCTCGATCCGTCCGTGCACGAGCGCACCGAGGAGCACTTCGACCCGACGAAATCGGCCCTTCGCAGCGAGCAGAAGAGCGAGGAGCACGCGGGCGCCGGCGAGTCGACCACGGTCGCGGGCGTGCCGGGGGCCGGCACGGCGCTCGACACCGGCCCGGTGCCCGACACGACGACGTCCCCCGACGGCGGCGCGCTGCCGAGCGGCATCGTGCGCCAGAGCTGGACGCG
>CAITLX010000191.1 GCA_903893335.1 uncultured delta proteobacterium
CGCCCGCGGGCGCTCGCGCGCCGACGGCGTCGCGCTCGTGCTCGCCTTCGCGCTCGCCGGTCCGCTGTTCGTCGCGCGCTTCAACATCGCGCCGCAGGGCATCGGCGCCGAGGTCATCGAGCGCTTCTACCTCCTGCCGCTGCTCTTGCTCTCGCTGCTGCTGGCCCTCGGGCTCGACGCGCTGGCCGCCGCCGTGCGCGTGCCGCGCGCCGCGGCGCTCGGGCTCGGGGTCGCGCTCGTCGCCACACAGGTCGCGATGGCGTGGCCGAGCGTGCGCGAGCACCACCGCCCGACCGTCGAGGCCTACCTGCGCGACACGCTCGACGCCGCGCCGCCGGGCGCGGTGCTGCTCGGCGGCGGCGATCACCGCATGTTCGGCTTCCTCTACGCGCGCCGCGCGCTCGGGCTGCGGCCCGACGTGACGTTCGTCGATCTGCGCATGATGCTCCACCCCTTCTACCGCGAGCGCATCGCGCGCGAGCTGGGCGTGGCGCTCGAGGCTCCGGCGACGCGCTCGTTCGACTCGCTCGCCCTCGCGACGCGCCTGCTCGCGGCGGGGCGCCCCGTCTTCGTCACCAACGCCGTGACGCCCGCCATCGTGCGGGGCCTGCCGACCTACCCCGTGGGCACGCTGCTGCGCGTGCTCGCGCCGGGCGCTCCCCTGCCCGCGCCGCTCGCGGTCGAGGCCGAGAACGCGGCGCTCGCCGAGCGCCAGCACCTCGAGCCCACCCCACCGGCGGACCCGGGCAGCTGGGCGGGCGACGTGCGCGAGAGCTACGCGCGCCCCTGGGCCGCGCTCGCGCAGGTGTTCGCGCGCGCGGGCGACGACGAGCGGGCGCAGCGCGCGGCCGCCCGGGTCGAGGCCATCGCTCCCTGGCTCGCCCCCTGAGCGCCGCGTTCGGCGCCCCCGAGCCGCGGCGCGTTGTGCTACGAGCGGGGCCCAACCCGACCCGCTCCGCGCGGGTGGCAGCGAGGCGATGTCGATGTCCGACACGATGTGGGCGCTCACCTACGACCGCGAGCGCGACCCCTGGAGCGAGACGCGCGGCCTGCGTATGTCGCAGGTGCCGCGGCCCGACCTCGACGAGGCGAAGGACTACCGCGACCGCTCGCGCGTGCTCATCAAGACGCACTACGCCGGCTTCTGCGGCTCGGACCGCGGCATCTGGTTCCGTCGCGCCTTCGGCGACATGATCCACGACTCGCTCGCGCGCGAGAACAAGACGACCCGCATCGTCGGCCACGAGCTGCTCGGCGAGGTCGTCGCGGTCGGCACCGACGCGCAGCGCAGCCACGGCATCGAGGTCGGCGACATCGTCACGACCGAGAGCCACATCATCTGCGGCGCCTGCTACCAGTGCCGCATCGGCGAGACGCACGTGTGCGCCGACGACGTCATCATCGGCATCAGCGGCGACGGCGCCTTCGCCGAGTACGTCAAGCTCCCGGCCAAGGGCATCTGGCGCACCGACACCCGCAAGATCCGCCCCGAGGTCGCGGTGGTGCAGGAGCCCTTCGGCAACGCCGTGCACGCGTGCACCAAGGTCAACCTGCGCGGCAAGCGCGTGGCCATCGTCGGCTGCGGGACGATCGGTCTCTTCGCCATCGCGATCGCCCGCGCGCTCGGCGCCCACTTCGTCGTCGGCGTCGAGCCGATGGAGAACCACGCGGCGATGGCCCGCCGCCTCGGCGCCGACGTCGTGCTCACGCCGAAGAACCTCGACCCGACCTCGTTCGCGCACGACAAGGAGCTGACCGCCGAGATCCGCCGACTCACCGACGGCGTCGGCGTCGACGTCGCGCTCGAGATGAGCGGGCAGAACTCGAGCGTCAACAACGCCATCGCCTGCGTGCGCCGCGGCGGCGACGTCATCCTCTTCGGGCTCAAGAGCGGCGACGCCATCATCGAGAGCTTCGACCGCCTGATCGTCGACGGCGTGTCGCTGCACTCGGTCATCGGCCGCCGCATCTTCGAGACGTGGCACATCACGCGCCAGCTGCTCGAGTCGCGCGACCCGAACATCCACGACCTCGTCTGGGAGGTCATCCTCCAGGGGGGCGTCGGGACGGTCGTGCCGTTCGCGTCGTTCGAGCCGAAGGACTTCGAGGAGCGCATCCAGACCTACCCGAAGGTCGTGCTCAAGTTCTGACCCGAGGAGCTCCCATGTTCGATGCCGCACGCGAGGTGTACGCCCAGGCGCTCTCGGAGATCCGCGACGCGGGGCTTTGGAAGGGCGAGCGCGTCCTGACCTCGCCCCAGGCTGCGCACGTGCGCGCCGCGATGTCCGAGGGGGGCGAGGCGCGCGAGGTGCTCAACTTCTGCGCCAACAACTACCTCGGGCTGTCGTCGCACCCAGAGGTCGTCGCCGCCGCGCACCGCGCCCTCGACACGCACGGCTACGGGCTGTCGTCGGTGCGGTTCATCTGCGGCACGCAGGACCTGCACAAGCGCCTCGAGCGCCGCATCGCGAGCTACTTCGGCACCGACGACACCATCCTCTACTCGTCGTGCTTCGACGCCAACGGCGGCCTGTTCGAGACGCTGCTCGGCGAGGACGACGCCATCATCAGCGACGCGCTCAACCACGCGTCGATCATCGACGGCATCCGCCTCTGCAAGGCCGAGCGCCACCGCTACGCGAACGGCGACATGGGCGCGCTCGAGCAGGCGCTGAAGGCCACGCAGGGCAAGCGCCTGCGCATGATCGCCACCGACGGCGTCTTCTCGATGGACGGCTACCTCGCCAAGCTCGACGCGATCTGCGATCTCGCCGAGCGCCACGGCGCGCTCGTCATGGTCGACGACTCGCACGCGACCGGCTTCGTGGGCCCCACGGGCCGCGGCACCCCCGAGCACTTCGGCGTGCAGCGCCGGGTCGACGTGCTCACCGGCACGCTGGGCAAGGCGCTCGGCGGCGCGTCGGGGGGCTACGTCACCGGCCGCGCCGAGGCGATCGAGCTCCTGCGGCAGCGCTCGCGCCCCTACCTCTTCTCCAACACCCTCGCGCCCGCGATCGCCGGCGCGAGCCTCGCGGTGTTCGATCTGCTCGACCGCTCGGGCGAGCTGCGCGAGCGCGTCCTGCGCAACGCGCTGCGCTTCCGCGAGGGCATGACGGCCGCGGGCTTCCGCATCCTGCCCGGTTTTCACCCCATCGCCCCGGTGATGCTGGGCGACGCGCGGCTCGCGCAGACCTTCGCCGCGCGGCTGCTCGACGAGGGCATCTACGTCGTCGGGTTCTCGTTCCCCGTGGTGCCCAAGGGCGAGGCGCGCATCCGCGTGCAGCTCTCGGCCGCCCATGAGCCCGAGCACGTCGAGCAGGCCATCCTGGCCTTCACCAAGATCGGCCGCGAGCTCGGCGTCGTCGCCTGACCGACGCCGCGCCGCGCGCTGGGGCGCGTTCGGTCACAGGTCTCCACCGCGCGTCGGAGAGCGCTCGGTCAGAGATCGCCGCGGCGGCGCTTCTTCTTGTACGACACGCGGATCGGGACGCCCTCGAAGCCGAAGGTCTTCCTGATCTGGTTGGTGACGAAGCGCTGGTAGCTGAAGTGGATGTGCTCGGGCTCGTTCGTCATGATGACGAACAGCGGCGGCGCCGACTCGACCTGCGTGATGAAGTTGAGCCGGGGCGAGCGCCCGCTCATCGTCGGCGGCGGCCGCAGCGCGAGCACCCCCTCGAAGAAGCGGTTGAGCTCGCCGGTGCCGACGCGGCGCTTGTAGTCGGTGTGGACCTTGCGCACGGCCACCAGCAGGTTGTCGACGCCGCGCCCGGTCGTCGCCGAGACGCGCACGATGGGCGCCCACGGCACGAAGCTGAGCTTGTCGCGGGCGTCGACCTCCAGCTTGTCGCCGCGCGCGTCGGGCAGGAGATCGAGCTTGTTGAGGGCGATGACGATGGCGCGGTTGCGGTCCACGGCCATGCCGAGCACCTTCGCGTCCTGCTCGGCGACGCCCTCGGCGGCGTCGCACACGAGCACGGCGACCTGGCAGCGCTCGACCGCGCGCATCGCGTGCAGCACGCTGACGGCCTCGACCGGGCTCGACTCGCGGGCGACCTTGCCCTTGCGGCGGATGCCCGCGGTGTCGACGAGCAGGTAGCGGTGACCGCCGCGCTCGACCATCGTGTCGATGGGGTCGCGCGTCGTGCCGGGGGCGGCGTCGACGATGACGCGGTCGGTGCCGGCGAGGCGGTTGACGAGCGACGATTTGCCCGCGTTCGGGCGCCCGATGAGCGCGATGCGGATGGGGCCACCCTCGGCGACCGCGACGTCGTCGGGGGCGAGCGGCGGCAGCGCGGCGATGATCGAGCGCTCGAGCTCGCCGATGCCGCGCCCGTGCAGCGCGGAGATCGCGAGCACGTGGTCGATGCCCAGGCGGTACATCTCCGAGATCTCGGCCTCGGCCGCGGGGCCGTCGGCCTTGTTGGCCGCGTAGATGACGGGCTTGCCGGCGCTGCGCAGCAGCTTCACGGCCTCGCGGTCGGCGTTGGTCGGGCCGGTCGTCGCGTCGAGCACGCAGACGACGACGTCGGCCTCCTGCACCGCGATGGCGACCTGGCGCCCGATGCGCTGGGTCATCGGGTCGTCGCTCTCGGGGTCGAGGCCCCCGGTGTCGACGACGATGTAGGGGCGCCCCATGCCCCACGCGTCGGCGTAGTGCCGGTCGCGCGTGACGCCGGGCTCGTCGTGCACGATGGCGACGCGCTGGCCGACCAGGCGGTTGAGCAGGCTGCTCTTGCCGACGTTGGGGCGACCGACGATGGCGACGACGGGACGAGCGCTCATGTCGTGCCTCCGTAACCGAGCTCGGCGAGCGCCGCGGGCGACTCCGTCCAGCCCGGGGTGACCCGCACCCAGAGCGCGAGGTGCACCTTGCGGCCGACGAGCGCCTCGATGCGCTCGCGCGCCGCGGTGCCGATGGCCTTGAGCATCGAGCCGCCGGCGCCGACGAGGATGCCCTTCTGGCCGTCGCGCTCGACGTGGATGGTCGCCTCGATGCGCACGACCGCGCCCGTGTCGTCGTAGGTCTCGACCTGCACGGCCACGGCGTGGGGGACCTCCTCGTGGGTCGTCTTCAGGATCTGCTCGCGGACGTACTCCGAGGCGAAGAAGCGGATCGGGCGGTCGGTGAGCGCGTCGGGCTCGAACATGGGGGGACCTTCGGGTAACAGGCGCGCGACCTCGGCGAGCACGCGCTCGACGCCCTCGGTCCGACGCGCCGAGATGGGCACGACGCCGGCGAAGTCGCGCAAGGTCGCGAGCTCGGTGAGCAACGGCAGAAGCCGCTCCTTCTTCTTCACGCGGTCGACCTTGTTGATGACCAAGAGCGTGGGCGTGCCGGCGCCGATGTCGGCGAGCAGCGTGCGGTCGCCGGGGTGCACGCCGAGCGTGACCGCGTCGCGCGCGGGGACGTCGGTGACGAAGACGATGACGTCGGCGGTGCGGGCCGCCTCGCGGGCGGTGGCGTTCATCGTGCGGCCGAGGCGGGTGCTCGGCTTGTGCAGGCCGGGGGTGTCGAGCAGCGCGATCTGCGCGCCGTCGCGCTCGACGACGCCGAGGATGCGATCGCGCGTCGTCTGGGGCTTGGCCGAGACGATGGCGAGCGCCTGGCCGACCGCTGCGTTGAGCAGCGTCGACTTGCCGACGTTCGGGCGACCGACGATCGCCACGGTACCGGCGCGGTGGAGCGGAGAGGACATGGCGGACAGGGCGTATAGCAGGTTGCCCGCCCCAGGGCGTCGCCCGGGGGCGAATGAGGTCGGCGCGCCCCCCTCCCCCTCCCCGGCACGGGCGTTGCTCAACGCTCGCGAGCGTGGCCGATCTCAAGCCGAAAAGCGCCAATTCCATGACGACGGGCCTCGCGGTCCCGCTCGGGCTGATGGGCATCCTCTCGATGCTCGTCTTGCCGGTGCACCCGCTGCTGCTCGACGCGATGCTGGCCTTCAGCCTCGCGGTCGCCGTCGGCGTCTTCCTCGTGGCGCTCTTCATCGAGCAACCGCTCGAGTACAGCGCCTTTCCCGCCATCGTCCTGGTCGCGACGCTGCTGCGCCTGTCGCTGAACGTCGCGACCACGCGCCTCATCCTGCTGCACGGCGCCGAGGGCAACGGCTCGGCGGGCCACGTCGTCGAGACGTTCGGGCGCTTCCTCGTCGGCGGCAACGTGCTGGTCGGCCTCGTCGTCTTCCTCATCCTCGTCGTCATCAACTTCGTCGTCATCACGCGCGGCGCCGGGCGCGTCGCCGAGGTCGCGGCGCGCTTCAACCTCGACGCGATGCCCGGCAAGCAGATGGCGATCGACGCCGATCTGAACGCCGGCCTCATCACCCCGGAGTTCGCCAAGCAGCGGCGCCGCTCGGTGGAGCGCGAGGCGGACTTCTTCGGCGCCATGGACGGCGCGAGCAAGTTCGTCCACGGCGACGCGGTCGCCGGCCTCATCATCACGGCGGTCAACCTCATCGGCGGCCTCGTCATCGGGCTGATGTCGGGCCTCGATCTGGCCGCCGCCGTCGAGACCTTCACCGTCCTGTCGATCGGCGACGCGCTCGCCTCGCAGGTGCCGTCGCTGCTCATCTCGACGGCGTCGGGCATCGTCGTGACGCGCTCGGCCACCGGCGCCGAGCTCGGCGACGCCCTCGTCGCCCAGGTGCTCGGGAGTCGGCGGGCCGTCGCCGTGACCGCCGGGGTCTTGACGCTGTTCGCCCTCATCCCTGGCATGCCGGCGCTGCCCTTCCTCAGCCTGGCCGGCGTGCTCGGGTGGCACGCGTGGAGATCGGAGCACAAGGCGCACGAGGACTTCGACAAGCCCCCCGAGCCGGTGGTGGTGGCGGGCAAGCAGGAGGACGTCGAGTCGTCGCTGCCGCTCGACGTGCTCGCCCTCGAGGTGGGCTACGAGCTCATCCCAGCGGTCGACGGGGCGATGGGGGGCACGCTGCTCGACCGCATCGGGTCGCTCCGGCGCCAGTTCGCGATCGACCTGGGGGTGATCGTGCCGCCGGTGCGCATCCGCGACAACCTCCAGCTCGACTCGGCGTCGTACCGCTTCCTGCTGCTCGGCACCGAGATCGCCACGGGCAAGCTCGAGGCCGGGCGACTGCTCGCGATGAACGCGGCTGGGACGGCGCCGGAGATCGAGGGCGAGCCAGGCAGCGACCCGGTGTTCGGCACGCCGGCGCGGTGGATCCTGCCGCGCGACCGCGAGATCGCCGAGGCGCTCGGCTGGACGGTCGTCGAGCACGCGACGGTCATCGCGACCCACCTCGCCGAGCTCGTCCGCTCGCACGCCGATCACTTGCTCGGACGCGCCGAGCTCCAGCAGCTGCTCGACGTGTTCGCGCGGCAGTCGCCGAAGGTCGTCGAGGAGCTGGTCCCGAACTTGCTCAGTCTCGGAGACGTGCTCAAGGTCCTGCGCAACCTGCTCCGCGAGGCGGTCAGCATCCGCGATCTGCGGACCATCCTCGAGACGCTCGCCGAGGCGGGCGCGCAGACCAAGGACGCCGAGCAGCTCACCGAGATCAGCCGCCAGCGCCTCGCGCGCCAGCTCACCGCCTCGTACAAGGGGCACGACGGCGTCATCGGCGCGCTCGTGCTCGACGCGCAGGTCGAGGAGATGTTCCGCCGCAGCCTGCGCGACATCTCGTCGGGCACCGGAGGCGCGCTCGACCCCGACGAGGTCCGCCGCCTCGGGCTCGCCCTCGAGGCCGCCTTCGTGCGTCAGCGCGCCGCCGGTCGCCCCGCCGTGCTCGTGACGGCGCCGGATCTTCGGCGCTACGTGCGCGCCTTCGTCGAGCGCCGGTGCCCGCAGCTCGCGGTGCTGTCGTTCCGCGAGATCGAGCCCTCCACCACCATCCGCCCGGTCGAGACCGTCTCGACCCGGCAGGCCGCCTGATGCGCGGACACGAGGCCAGCATGCAGTTCGAGACCTTCCGCGGACGCGACGTGAGCGAGGCCCTGGCAGCGGTGCGCGCCGCCTACGGCTCGAACGCGCTCATCGGCTCGACCCGGCGCGTGAGCAACGACCGCGCGGGGGTGCTCGGCTCCTCGTTCGTCGAGATCACCGCCGCCCCGGGGGCCGAAGGGCGCGTGCCCGACCGCGCCTCCCCCTTCTCGCGCGACGTGGTGCGCGCCCGCTTCGCCGACGCGTTCGAGCACGACGCGACCCGCCCCCCGCCGCGCAGCGCGTCGAAGGCGCCGGGCACGAGCATCTCGATCGGCACCGGCGCCCCCGCGCGCCTGCGCGACGAGAGCCCCGATCTGCTGGCCGGCGAGCTGCGCCGCATGCGCGGGCTGCTCGAGGAGATCGTCGCCGCGGGCAAGCCGCGCGACCGCGTGCTCGGCATGCTGCACGCCGCCGGCATCGACGGCACCCTGGCGCAGGAGCTCGCCGCGGGGATGCCGCGCCAGCCGCGCATGGCGACGGCCGAGACGCGCGACCGGCTGCGCGAGCGCATCGCGCCGATGCTGCGGGTCGCCCCGAGCCCGATCGAGCAGCCCGGGCCGCGCATCGTCGCGTGCGTCGGGCCGACCGGCGTCGGCAAGACGACGACGCTCGCCAAGCTCGCCGCCCGGGCCCATTTCGAGCTCGGCCGCAGCGTCGCGATCGTCACGCTCGACACCTACCGCGTCGGCGCCGCCGAGCAGATGCGCCGCTTCGCCGATCTGCTCGGCGTCCCGTTCGACGTCGCCCACGACCGCGCCACGTTCGCGCAGGCCCTCGCCTCGCGGGGCGGAGAGCTGACGCTCGTCGACACCCCGAGCCGCGCGCCCAACGACACCGCCGCGATGAACCGCCTCGCCTCGTGCCTCTCGGGCGCCGGCGAGCGCCCCCACGACGTGCTGCTCGCCGTGCCGGCCTCGATTCGCCCGCGCGACGTCGAGCGCCTCGCGCCGCTGTGGCGCACCTGCCCGCCGACCGCGCTCGTCGTCACCAAGCTCGACGAGACCGATCAGGCGGGCGGCGCCATCCACGCCGCCGTCCGCGGCCCCATCCCGATCGCCTACCTCTGCGACGGGCCGCGTGTCCCCGAGGACCTGCACGACGGCTCCGTCGACGCGCTGCTCGACGCCGTCCTGCCCCGTGAGCCATGAGCAACACCGCCGCCACCCCGCCCCTCTCCGCGCCGCCCGACGACGCGCGCTCGTCGACGATGCCGCCCCCCGAGCGGCTCGGCAGCGCGAGCCGCGCCATGTACGAGCGCTACCTGCCGCTCGTGCGGCGCATCGCGATGCGCCTGGTGCGCCAGCTTCCGCAGGCGATCACCGTCGACGATCTCCTCAGCGCGGGCTGGGTCGGCCTCGTCGAGGCGGCCCGACGCCGCACGCCGCAGATGCCCGAGGAGGAGTTCGAGGCCTACGCGTCGCACCGCGTGCGCGGCGCCATCCTCGATTACCTGCGGAGCCTCGACCCGATGTCGCGCCGCATGCGCGGCGCCTCGCGCCAGATCACCGGCGCCATCCGGAGCCTGACCGCTCGCCTCAGCCGCGCGCCGGAGGAGGAGGAGATCGCCTCGGAGCTGGGAATCGAGATCGAGACGTACCGCGCGCTGCTCGGTCAGGTCGCGCAGGCCGACGCGGCCCGCGTGGACCTCAGCGAGGTCGCGGGGCCGCGCACCGGCTCCGAGCAGCTTCCCGACGCGATGGCCTCGCGCCGCGAGCTCGCCGACCGCATCGCCGACGCGGTCGACACCCTGCCCGACCGCCTGCGCGTCGTGATGGGGCTCTACTACCAGGAGGACTGCAGCCTGCGCGAAATCGGGGAGATCCTCGGCGTCACCGAGTCGCGCGTCTGCCAGCTCCACAGCGAAGCCGTGCACCGCATCCGCGCGCACCTCGACGGCCCCGGCGGGCGCGCCCCGTCGTCGCTGCCTGCCCCGATGGACCCGCGAGCGTCCTCACGCGCCCCCGCGCTCGTCATCATCGCGCCCCAACCTCCGAGGATCGTCCGATGAGCGATGGAATCTGGTCGGCCCTGTCGGGCGCCGTCGCGCACCTCGCGCAGCTCGACGTCGCCGCGAACAACGTCGCCAACGCCGGCACCGCGGGCTTCCGCGCCGACCACGCCGTTTTCCGCGAGGTGCTGGCGCAGGCCACCGCGCCCTCGTCGAACGGCGCCCCGCAGCCGCCCCCCGCCCGCAACCTGCGCTACTCGCGCGTCGACGCGCTCGCGCCCGACACCACGAGCGCGCCGACCCTCTCGACCGGCCGCAACCTCGACGTGGCCGTCCGCGGCGACGGCTGGCTCTCGGTGCAGACCGACCAGGGCGTGCGCTACACGCGCGCCGGCGCGCTGCAGGTGGCGCGCGACGGCACGCTCGTGATGCACAGCGGGGCGCCGTACCTCGACGGATCGGGCTCCCCCATCCGCGTCCCGCCGGACGGCACGGACACGACCGTGGGCCCCGACGGCGCCGTGATGGTCGGCGGCGCGACCGTCGGCCGCCTCAAGCTCGTGGCGTTCCCCGATCCGACGGTGCTCTCGCGCGAGGGCGCGCTGCTGCACAAGCTCGTCGACGGCTCCGACCCGCCCGCCGCGTCGACCGCGACGCTCCAGGCCGGCGCGCTCGAGATGTCCAACGTCTCGCCGGTGCAGAGCATGATCGAGATCGTCAGCGCGTCGCGCGGCTTCGAGGCGTGCGAGCGCGCCATCGACGCGTTCAAGCAGGCCGACGAACGGGCCGCGATGAAGCTGATGGGTGCGGCATGAGCGCGCTGGACGCGGCGCGCGTTCCCGAGCTTGCCGTCGCGCGCTCACGCACGCGCGCGGCGAGCGCCGCTCCCTCCGACACCACGGCCTCGTCGGCCGTCGCGTTCGCGGTGCACGACGCCAAGAACCTGCTCGCAGCGCTGCGCGCGAACGTGGACTTCGTCCGTGCCTCGCTGCACCGCGCGAACGTCGCGCCCGACGTCGCGGAGGCGCTCGACGACGTGGACGGCTGCTGCCAGCGGCTCACCGGCCTCATCCGCGAGGCGATGCTCGCCTCGCGCGGCGAGGCGCCCACGCCGACGCTCACCCGCGTGCACCCCGCCGACCTCGTGCGCGAGGCAGCCGCGCGCGCGCGGCGCCGCGCCGAGTCGCGCAGCATCCGGCTTCAGACCTTGGCCGACGAGTCGCTCGTCGCCTCGCTCGACGTCACGCTCATCGGGCGGGTGCTCGACAACCTGCTCGACAACGCGCTGCGCCACGCGCG
>CAITLX010000192.1 GCA_903893335.1 uncultured delta proteobacterium
CCCGTCTCCGAGGTCGCCGCCGGCGCGATGCCTCCGCCGCCCGCCGCGAGCCAGACTCGGCCCGACTCCGTGTCGCCGGCGCCATGCCCCTTGAAGTTCGCCGCTCGCCCGTGATCGGTGGTGACGACGACCGCGGTCTGTCGGCCTCGCTCTCCGAGCGCGTCGAGGTCGTCGAGGATGCGGCCGAGCGTGTGGTCGGCGAACACGAGCGCGTCGAGGTAGCGCCGGTAGTCGTCGTGGTGCGCGTGCTCGTCGGTGTCGCCCAGCGAGAGGTAGAGCAGCCTCGGATCGCGCGTCTCGAGGTAATGCACCGCAAGCTCCGCGGTGAACGCGTCGGGGCGGTAGTCGTCGTCACCGGGCCACGGATCCACCGCCGCCGCGCGCTCGAGCAGAGCGCGCGAGGTGTCGTCCCAGGCGACGGCGGCGGCGGACTGGCCTCCGTGCCGCCCGGTCGACAGGACGACCTTGTCGGGCTCGGCAGCCGCCGCGCGCTCGATTCGCTCCCACGACGAGAAGACCGCGACGTCGGAGCGCGCCACGCCAGGTGCCGCGGCGACTTCGTCGATGAGGGTGCTCTCCATCGTCGCCGAGCAATGGTTGGTGCGGCACGACGGCGGGCGGTGCCCGGTCAGGATCTCCCAGTAGCCCGGCAGCGATACGTAGTTGGGGCCGCTTGCGTCGATGCGGTCCGCGCCTGCGCCGATCAGCGTTCCACGAGCGGCGAGTCGGTAGAGGTTCGGCAGGAGCGTCGGCGCATCGACGATGCGGTCGTCGGCGAGACCGGCACGCCGGGCGCGCGCGGGCTCGACGCCATTGCACACGTCCTGCCAGCGCACGCCGTCGAGGGTCAGCAGGATGAGCGACCGCGTGGGCGTCGGGTTCGCCCCGACCGCGAGCGGGCCGGACGACAGGGAGATGGGAGCGGTCGGGTGCGGCACGCCGCGCGCAGCGGGGCGCGCAGCGACGCAGCTTGCGAGGATCGAGGTGGAGGCGGCGAGGGCGAACGCGGCCAGCGCGTTCGCGGGGGTCGTTCGAGCTTGGATCATGTCCCCCATCGTCCGATGCGCGCGTATCGCCCCGCGGGCGCGCCAGGGGCTTGTGTGCAACGGCGCGAGGCGACGGGTGACGGGCGCGTGCGCGCGTCGGACCCTGGAATCGCCGCACATCGGAGCCGCGCGTGACGCGCGCGCGAGCGCCTCGCGTCAGGCTCGTGGCGACGCCTTCGCCCTCGGCGACGCGGTGGGCGCTCGGTCCCCCGTCACCGAGACTTCACCGCGTCGCGCGCGGCGACCGCTACGGTCGGCCCCATGCCCGACTCCGCGCACGGCCTGTCGCCCGCCCCCCAGACGGCCACGCTCGGTCGCGCGCGAGCCCTCGGGCTGTCGTGGCTCGGCTACGCGGCGTACTACCTCGGCCGCAAGAGCTTCGGCGTCGCGAAGGGGGACGTCGTGCGCGAGGGCATCGCCTCGCGCCTCGACCTCGCCACCATCGACACGAGCTACCTCGCCGCCTACGCGGTCGGGCAGTTCGTCAGCGGGTCGGTCGGCGATCGCGTCGGAGGGCGACGGCTCGTCGGCTTCGGCCTCGTGGTAGCGGGCATTCTCTGCGCGCTCACCGGCACGCTCGGCTCGGCGACCGCGCTCGTGGCCGTGTTCGCGCTGGCCGGGCTCGCGCAATCGACCGGCTGGCCAGGCGCGACCAAGATCGTCGCCGGCGTGACCACACCCGCCAACCGCGGCGAGGTCATGGGCGTCTGGTGCACCTGCTACCAGGTCGGCGGCGTCGCGGCGGCGTGGCTCGCCGCCAGGCTCATCGCCGCGCACGGCTGGCGCTCGGCGTTCTTCGTCCCCGGCGCGCTGATGGTCGCGGTAGGCGCGCTCGTGCTGGTGGGGACGCCAGAGCCTGTGCGGCCCGCCGAGGGCGCGGACGCGGCGGAGCCGCTCGCGATCGCCGCTGCATCCGCCCGCGACACGCGCGCCGCGCGCCGCGCGCTGCTTCGACTGCCGGCGCTCTACAGCTTCGGGACCAGTTATTTCGCCATCAAGCTCATCCGCTACAGCTTGCTGTTCTGGCTGCCGCTCTACCTGCACGAGTCGCTCGGGCTGTCGGCGGCGAATGCTGGGTACGAGTCGATGTGGTTCGACGGCGGCGGCATCGCGGGCGCCATCGCCTTCGGCTTGCTCGCCGACAAGCTTCGCCGCGTGTCGGCGGCGGGATGGTCGGCCCTCGGGCTCGTCGCCCTCGCGCTCGCGCTGAGCTTCCTCGGCATGGGCGGGGCGCACTCGCTCGTCGCCGTGCGCGTCGCGCTCGCGGTCGTGGGCTTCCTGCTCTTCGGCCCCGACACGCTCCTCTCCGGCGCCGCCGCGCAGAACCTCGCAGGCAGCGGGCAAGCCGCCCTCGCGACGGGCGTGGTCAACGGCATGGGGTCGATCGGAGCGGTGTTGCAGGGCTACCTGACCGAGGCGATCTCGCGGCGGTGGGGCTGGGCGAGCGTGTTCCGGCTCTTCGTCGCGCTGGCGCTCGTGGCAGCCGCGGCGCTCGCGCCCGCGATCGTGTCGATGCGCCGCAGGGCGCGCGAAGCGGGCAACGCCCCCCCCCGACGCCGACGCGCGCGAGCGCTGAGGGCCGCGCCCGCGCCGCCTACGGTGCCCGCAGGTCGCGCAGCGACGGGACCTCGAAGAAGCGCGCCGCGATGCGCGCGGCGTACGCGCGGTTGCCCCGCGCCGTGGGGTGCCCGTCGTTGGGGATGTGGTTCTCCGGCGGGTCGTCGTCCGCGACGACCACCGTCGCGTGCGCCTGCGAGGGGAAGAGCCGCGCCACGCCCGGCGCCGCGGCTGCGTCGTAGCTGAAGACCACGAGCGGGACATTGCCGTGAGCGGCTTGCACGGCGACGACGCGCCCGAGGCTCTCGGCGAGGAAGCGCTCGCCGGCGTCGTCGTACTCGGAGACGAGCGAGGTGAGGTACCAGACGACGTCGGCCGTGCGACCGCCGAGCAAGAACGTCGCGAGCGACAGCGCGCTCGGCCGGCCGAGGTCGGCGCGCGCGACCTCGACGTCCCAGCGCGTCAGGTCGTTGGGGAGCGTGAGGCAGAGCACGACGAAGTCCGGCGCGAGGCGGTCGAGCGCCGCCTCGAGCATCGCGACGTGCGAGCCGAGGTTCGTGCCCGGCATGCCGAGGTTGAGCACCTCGTAGCGCGTGCCCCCGCCGCGCTCGGTCAGCTCGCGCGCGAGCGCGTCGGCCAGCGTGTCGCCGTCCTCGACGCCCACGCCGTAGACGTACGAGTCGCCGAGGGTCACGCCGCGCACGACGCCAGCCGGGTGCGCCTCGCTCCAGTCGGGGACGCGAAACCCGTGACGGTTGGTGGACTCGCGGTGCAGCGGCCCGCCCGGCTGGCCGCGCAGCGGGATCTGTTCGCTCTTCGCGCTGTCGTAGACCCACAGCCCGGGGGCCCATCGCTGGGTGAGCGGCGTGAACGGCTTCGGGCCATGCATCGAGAGCGCGTACCCCGGGAGGGCATAGAGCAGCGCCGCGAGCGGCCAAGCGCGGCGCAGACGGCTCGCGGGCCATCTGCGATGGACGAAGAAGAGCGCGCCGGCGGCGAGCGCGAGCCCCTCGAGCGGAGCGAGCGCCTCGTGCGGCACCGCCGACATCCGGCGCTGCAGCGCGAGCGCGAGGCCGGCCTCCAGCGCGACGCGCAGCAGGCGGTGCGCGTTCCAGACCGCGGCGACCGTGAGCGCGAGCGTCGCCGCCTGGAGCACGCGCCGACGCAGCGTCGCGGGAGGGTCGGGAGGAGACGCGCTGGGCACGGCGACCGGTACCACGCGACGCACTCCGCGCGAATGGGCCCCGGCGAGCTGCCTACGAACACTTCACTTGTCCGACCCCCGTCGTCGTGCGTTGATGGACGCTGCACCCACGAAGAAGCTTCCCGACGAGAAGGAGACCCTCGATGACCCGAACCACCGTCCTCATGACTGGCGTCGCGCTGACGCTCGGCGTGTACGTCTCCGCTTGCTCGCGAGGCGGTTCGCCCGACCCGAAGTCCGCCGCCGCGCACCACGGCGCGCACCACGGCCCCGAGGGCGAGCACAAGGGGGGCCCGCCGCGCGGGCCGCACCACCAGCCTCCGGCCGAGGCCGTCGCAGCGTGCGAGAAGCTCGCCGTCGATGCCGCGTGCAGCTTCCAGCTTCCGACGCACTCGTTCGAGGGCGCGTGCCACGCGCTGCCCGAGAGCGGCCCGGTGGTGTGCGCCCCCAAGGACGCGCCGCTCGGCCCGCCGCCCGGCCACCACGCCGGCCCGCCCGGGCGCGACGACGCGCACGACGACGACCGCCCGCGCGCCCGCGCCCCGCAAGAGGCCGTCGACGCGTGCGCCAAGCTCGCCGAGGGCGCAGCGTGCACGGTGAACATCCCCGCGCGCACCATCGACGGCACGTGCCGCCACGTGCACGATCAGGGCTCGTCCGTCTGCGCGCCCAAGGACATGCCGCGCGGCCCCGACCACGAGGCGGGCCCGCACGGGCACTGACCCACCGCCGGCGTCGGCCTCCAGGGCGTGCCCGCGCGCGAGCGCGCGCACGCTCTGGTATTTCTCCCCCACATGTCCGTCGCGAAGTTCGATCGGAGGCTCGGCGCGGGCTTCCTCGCGACCGTCCCGCTCGGGCCCGGCGTCTACCGCGTCTTCGACGAAGCGGGCGCGCTCGTCTACGTGGGCAAGGCCAAGAGCCTGCGCAGGCGCCTGTCGCAGTACCGCCGCGCGACGCGGCGCAAGGCGCACCGCAAGATGCTCGCGATCGTCGGCCTCGCCGCGCGCATCGAGATCGAGACGTGCGCCTCGGAGCACGAGGCTCGCTTGCTCGAGGCGCGCCTCATCCGCGAGCACCGCCCGCGCGCCAACGTCGACGGCGCCTTCTTCTTCCTCTACCCGTTCGTCGGGCTGGCGCGCGCGGAGGGCGAGACGCGCTTCTGCTACACGTCGCACGCCGATCTCGCGGAGGGCTACGAGCTTCACGGCGCGTTTCGCTCGCGCGAGGTGACCTGGTCGGCGTTCTCGGGGCTCATGCGGCTGCTCGACCACCTCGGGCACCGCAGCCGGGCGCCGCGCGCGACCGCGAAGGGCTTGCACGTCGTGCGCTTTCGGCGCCTCGACGCGGCGCTCGTGGCGGCCTGGTCGCAGTTCTTCTCGGGCGCCTCGCGCGACGCGCTGCGCGCGCTCTCGCTCGCCCTCGTCGAACGCGCCGGAGCACGCGCGAGCGCCGGCGAGGTGCAGGAGGCGCTCGACGCGCTCGTCGCCTTCTGGGAGCACGAGGCGCAGCCGCTGCTCGAGGCGCGACGCCGCACCGGCTTCACGACCTACCCCGTCGCCCAGCACGAGCGCGACGAGCTCTTCCTCGAGGCGCGCCACCTCGCGCGCGAGGCCGCGCGCCCCGCCGGCGCAGACGACGCGACCCGAGACCCTTCGCGCTGACTTGCAGCATTCGTGACCTGGAGCGCCCGGTGCTCGTAAGCTCGTCGCTCCAAGGAGGCTCCCATGGCCAAAGGCGTCGAGAAGCTCAAGAAGGACAACAAGCCCAAGCTCTCCACCAAGGAGAAGCAGAAGAAGAAGAAGGAGAAGAACGCGAAGAAGTGACCGCACGGGCCGTGGTGTCCAGCGGACGCCACGGCCTCGGTCCCCCCCGGGGCTCGACGGCACCGTTTTACCCGGGTACAATGTCTGGGTGACCTCCGCCCCCACCTACACCGCCTTCCTCGACGCACGCCGCGTCGCCCACGGGCCACTCGCTGCGCTGGTCGCCGCGCTGCGCGCGCACCCGTCGCGCTCGACCGACCCCTCGTTCCTCATCTTCGAGGACCACTCCGGCCGGCAGGTGGAGCTCGACCTCGACGCGCTCCCGGCGGCTGCGCCCGACCCGGAGCCCCCCGCCGCCGAGCGCGGCCCGGGGCGCCCGCGTCTCGGCGTCGTCAGCCGCGAGGTGTCGCTCCTGCCACGCCACTGGGAGTGGCTCGAGGCGCAGCCGAGCGGCATCTCCGCCGCGCTCCGCCGCCTGGTCGACGAAGCGCGCCGCGCGGCCCCCGGCGCCGAGCGCGCCCGCGAGCTTCGCACCGCCGCCAGCCAGTTCATGACGGCGATCGCCGGCGACCTCGCGGGCTACGAGGAGGCGAGCCGCGCGCTGTTCGCGAAGGACCTGCCTCGCTTCGAGCAGCACGTGGCCGCGTGGCCCGAAGACGTGCGCGATCACGTCGTGCGCCTCGCGCGCGAGGCCGTCACGGCCGAGGCGAGCGATCGCGCGTAGGCCGCCCCACGCTCAGGGCAGCGGCGTGACGACCACGGGGTCGGGGCCGACCTCGAGGGCGAACCCCGCGCCCCCCGCGACCGCGTCGATTGCAATCCCGTCCATCTGGGTGACGCGCACGCTGCCCGTCATCGGCAGCGTCACCGTCGCAGGCGCGGCGCCCTCGAGCGCGCGCCACGCGAGGAAGGCCGTGCGCGCGCCGCTCCCGAGGCGCAGCAAGTACAGGTCGTCCGGCGTCGCCACGAGCCGCTCCTCGACCGCGTAGTCGCCGACCGCGCCCATCAGCGCCTGCACCGCGACGAAGGCTGGCTTCGGTGCCGGCGCGCCGGCGTCCGCGCCGAAGACCCCGTACGTCATCAGGCCGAAGAGGGCCTCGGCATTGATGCCACCGGCGTCGGCTGGGTCGAAGGCCTCGGTGTCGAGCAGCGTGTAGAGGTAGACGCGATCGACGCCGCCGAGCGCCGCGAGCGCCACCGACCGCACGGTGTAGCGCGCCTGCGCCGCGAGCGAGACGTGCTGGGTGGTCGGCCAGCCGAGCTCGGTGATCCAGAAGGGCACCGGGCCGACGCCGGCAGCGCCGACCACCTCGTTCATCGTCGCGATCTTGCCGAGCAGCGGCACCTCGCCGTTCTCGGTGCTCTCGGGCGAGAGCGCGGGCGGGTAAGCCGGGTAGGCGTGCATCGCGAAGGCGTTCAGCGCAGGGGCGAGCTCCGGCGTGGCCGCGAACGACTGCTCGACGAACGATGGACCCTTCAATCCGTCGTAGACCGTCCCTCCATAGGCGACGCTCGCCCCCGGCTGCGCCGCAGCGAGATCGCGGAGCGATTGCAGCAGCAGCGCCCCGTACCTCGGCGGGTCGCCGTAGAGGCCGGCGCCACTCCAGAACGTGAGGCCGTTGTTCTCCTCGTTCCAGATCTCGTAGTCGTGGATCGTCGCCCCGTAGCGCGTCGCCACGGCCGCCGCGAAGGCGCCGAAGTCGCGCGGGTCGTCCGGCGGGCTCGCCTCGTTCGCGCCCGGCTGGCTCGACGCCCAGGCCGCGCCCGAGTCGAGCAGCGCGAGCAGGTCGACGCCCTGCGCCGCCGCCTCGGCCACGAGGTCGTCGTACTTCGAGAAGTCGAACGTGCCGCGCGCCGGCTCGATGACCCCGAACCGGAAATCGGTCCGCATCCGGTGAATGCCGAGCGTCGCCAGCGCTGACCACTCGAACGCCCGCTCGGCCCTCGACGCGGCGTCGCCGCCCAGCCACGGGTGCGCCGAGATGCCGACGATGTCGCGCAGCGCCCGCGTGGAGGGACTTCGCGGCGCCACCGCAGCCGCGTCGGCGCCGCCATCGACCGCCGCACGCACGAGCGCGCCGCGCTCGCTGCGGACGATCGGACGCCCCGACCCGTACAGCGTCAACTCCCCCTGCAAGCCCGCCGCGGTGGCCCACACGACGAAGCGTCCCCCCGCGAACGTGCCCTGCGCGAGCGCATAGGAGAGCTGCGTGCCGCTCGCGCTCTCGCGCTGGCCGACGAGCGGGTCCGCGCCGATGACGACGGCCGCGCCTTGCAGCGAGACCGACACGTCGTACACGGGGCCGCTGCTCACCGGGTCATAGTCGGCCTCGACGAAGGCGTCGGAGGGAGACTGGACGTCGCCGCGCGTGCCTCCCCAGGCGCGGTCGACCCGCAGCTGCCAGCGCCCTTCGTGGAAATCGGCGAGCGTCGCCGCCGCCGCATCGGCGGGCGCTGCGTCGGACAGCGCCGCGACGACCGCGTCGCCGCCCGGGTTGTTGCACGCTCCGAGGAGCGCCGTCGCGACGACCAGGAGCCAATGGCGCGGGATGTACATGGCGGTTGGCGCGAAGCGTACCACCCGACGCGAGGGCTCGCAGCGCTGCCCGCTGCCGCGGTCAGAGCGGCGGGCGGACGTCCACGATTCCCTCCTCGTCCGACTCCGAGATGAGCACGTCGGACTGGTCGGCCAGCGCCGAGGCGAGCTCGGCCTCGAGGTGCGCGAAGCAGACCCCGGCCCGTCGCACCTGGTGGATCGCCGCCGAGGGGGTGATGGCGACGCCGACGAAGTCGGTGTCGGGGTAGAGGTTCAAGACCTTGCCCTGCAACGAGCGCAGGACGTCCCGCACGCGTCGCGTCGCGGGGTCGATTCGCAGGTAGATCGGCGCCTGGTACTGGAGCGAGAAGGCGCACATGTCGTGCCACACGCCGCCGAGCGCCGTGCCGACGTCGAGCGTCACGGCCACGCTCGCGCCGAACGACACGGTCTCGATCTGCGCCGATGGCGCGGAGATGGCCGTCACGACGTCGAGCACCATCGCGTCGGCGGCGTCCACGCGGCACTCGCCCACCGCGCCGTCGCCGTCCGGCGCCACGCCGTCGCTCGGCGCGTCTGCGTCGGCGCGCGCGTCTGCGGCGTCGCCGTCCGCGGCCTCGAGGCCCGCGTCTGGAGGCGACGGCTCGCCCTGCACGACCGAGCCGCTGCACCCGGCGAGCACGAGGAGCATCGCGCCGAACATCGTCCGCAAAGGAGCGTTCATCGCCACCTCCGCGGCTACCTTGCCACGCACTTGCCCTGGACGCAGACCGCGGGGCCGGGCACGGCGCACTTGCACGTCGACGCGCCGCACGCGGCGCCGTAGCCCGCGACGACCGCCAGCACGGTCGTGGTGTCCGCGTAGCCATTGAGGAGCAGACCGCCGCACGGCAGATCGCCGACCGGGCAGAGCCCCGTACCGACGACGGCGCAATCGCTGTCGGTGCCGCACCAGTTGCCCGCGTGCGCCACGGTGAGCAGCGCGGCCGAGAGCTCGTCGCACGTACCGTCGCAATCGGGAGGGCATTGCCTGCACACTCCCTTGAGGCAGAACGACGGCGCCACCCGCTGGCAGCCGCAATGGAAGCCTTCGCAACCCGCGAGGCTCGCCTCGTGGGCGAGCGCCTCGAGCCCGGAGACGTCCGCCCCCGCAGACAGCGGCGTCTGGAAGCAGCCGAACGATCCGCAGTACGGGTACTCGAACGTCCGGCACCCCGCGGCGGGCGTGCAGGCGGAGAGCGCGGGGCCGAGCGCGTCGATCTGCGCGAGCAGCGCGGTGCAGGTCGCCTCGGCGTCGGCGGAGCCGTCGGCAGGAGCGTCGGCCTCGGCGGTCGCGTCCAGCGAGGCGTCGGCGTCGCCGGCTCCGTCGGAGAGCGTGACGTCGGTGGCGGACACGTCGGCCGGCTGCCCGTCGAGCGAGGCCTCGTCGGACGCCTCGGCGCCGGCGTCGAGCGTCGGCGCCTCCGCGAGCGAGCCGCACGCGACCAGCGCCGCCGCGAGGCCGAACGCCCACAGCCTGCCCATCACCGCGCGAGACCCGCCGACGTTCACGAGGGCCAGCAGATCACGCGGCGCCCGAGCGCGTCAACGCACCCCCTCGCCCTGCCGCCGACCTCGAAGGCGTCGCTCGTCGCGCGGGGCGTGTGCCGTCTCTTGCGGCGAGCGGAGCGTTTCCAGTCTTGTGCCCCATCGCGGACAAGCCCACACTTCGCGTCGTGCGATCGGGGGACCACTACCTGCGGCGGGAGTTCTACGCCTTCGTCAGCGAGAGCGCGTCGGGCTTCGCGTTCCTCGAGGAGTGCGCGCTGGACGGCGTCTGGTACTGGGACCTCGAGCGCCCCGACGACCCCTGGATCAGCCCGCGGTTCTGGCGCGCGCTCGGCTACGACCCCGTCGAGCGAGCCGACGACTCGCCGCGCAGCTGGCGCGATCTCGTCGAGCCCGACGACGTGGCCGCGGTGATCGAGGGCATCGCGCGCCACGGCGCGGACGCGAGCGTCGCGTGCGATCAGGTCATCCGCTACCGCCACCAAAGCGGCTCGACGGTGTGGATGCGCTGCCGCGGCGTCGCCACGCGCGACGCCACCGGGCGCCCGCTCCGCATGATCGCCGCGCAGACCGACCTCACCGAGCAGATGCGGCGCGAGCGCGCCTTCGAGGCCGAGTCGAGGCGCCTCGAGCACCGCAACCTGGAGCTTCAGGCTCTCGTCGAGCGCGCCGCCGAGACGGAGCGCAGGACGTTCGAGGCGAGGTCCGAGCACGAGCGGCTCTTCGAGACCTCGCTCACCTGCCTGGCGACCGCGTCGCTCGACGGATGGCTGCTCGAGCTCAACCCCGCGTGGGAGCGCGTGCTCGGCTGGACGCGCGACGAGCTGCGCTCGCGTCCGTACCTCGAGCTCGTGCACCCCGAGGACCGCGAGCCGACGATGCGCGCCGCCTCGGGGCTCGCGCAGGGCCACGACGCCGTGCAGTTCGAGAACCGCTACCAGGCGAAGGACGGCTCGTACCGCTGGCTGCTGTGGAACAGCTCGGCCGATCTCGCGCGCGAGCGCGTCTACGCCGTGGCGCACGACGTGACCGAGCGCAGGCGCGCCGAGTCCGCGCTCGTCGAGGCGCGGGCGCGCGCCGAGCAGGCCGCGCACGCGAAGAGCGAGTTTCTCGCGCACATGAGCCACGAGATCCGCACGCCGCTCAACGCCGTCATCGGCTTCACCAACCTTCTGCTCGAGTCGCCGCTCGAGCCGCAGCAGGCCAAGCACCTGCGGATGGTGCAGGCGAGCGGCGAGCACCTGCTCACGATCATCGACGACATCCTCGACTTCTCGAAGGTCGAGGCGGGGCACCTCGACTTCGAGCACGTGCCGTTCGACCTGCGCGCGTGCATCGAGAGCTCGATCGATCTCGTGGCGGGCGAGGCCGCGCGCAACGACATCGAGCTCACGTTCGAGCTCGCCTCGCGCCCCCCCGTGGCTCTGCTCGGCGACGCCGGTCGCCTGCGCCAGATCGTGGTCAACCTCCTGGCGAACGCCGTGAAGTTCACCGAGCGTGGCGACGTGCACGTCCAGGCACGCACCGAGAGCGTCGGCGACGGCCGCTACGAGGTGCAGATCGAGGTGCGCGACACGGGCATCGGCATCCCGCCCGAGCGCATGGCCGACCTGTTCCAGCCCTTCCAGCAGCTCGACGCCTCGACGGCGCGCAGATTCGGCGGGACGGGCCTCGGGCTCGTCATCACCAGGCGCCTGCTCGAGGCCATGGGCGGGCAGATCGAGGTCGAGAGCACCCCGGGCGTCGGCTCGGTCTTTCGCTGCAAGGTGACGCTCGACGCTTCGAGCGTGCCGCTCGGGCTCGGCACGCACCCAGCCGCCGCGTCGCTCGCGGGTCGTCGCGTCCTCATCGTGGGCGAACGCGGCGCGAGCCGCGCGGTGCTCGCGCGCCACCTGGCCGGCTGGGGCACCTCCGCCGACGAGGCGAACAGCCCGAGCGACGCGCTGCGGGCCATCGCGAGCGGCGCTCGCTTCGACGCGGCGATCGTCGATCTCCCCGCGCGCGCGCGCCACGAGCTCGAGCGCGAGCTCAGGGGGCGCGCACGAGCGCGCGCATTGCCCGTCATCACCCTCGACGCGTTCGGCGCCGGGCGACCCGCCGCCGCCGAGGGCGGATCCGTCGGCGTGTTCGTCTCCAAGCCGGTGAAGCCGGCCGAGCTGTTCGACGCGCTCGTCGGCTCGTTCGCCGCTGCCGCGGGGGAGCACCAGGACACGCCGACCCCCATCCGCTCGGTGGCCGCCACGGTGGCGCCGACGGCGCCCCCCCGCGCGGCGACGCAGCATGGATTGCGCATCCTCCTCGCCGAGGACAACGCGATGAACCAGGCGGTCTTTCTCTCGTTGCTCGAGGTGCTCGGCTACGAGGCGGACGTCGTCGCCGACGGCGAGGCGGCCATCGCTGCGCTCGAGCGCAAGCGCTACGACGTCGTCTTGATGGACGTGCAGATGCCCCGGCTCGACGGCATCGAGGCGACGCGCCGCATCGTCGCGCGCTGGCCGGCTCACGAGCGCCCTCGGATCGTCGCGCTCACCGCGCACGCGATGGGCGACGATCGACGCGAGTGCCTCGACGCGGGCATGGACGACTACCTGAGCAAGCCCATCGAGCTGAGCCGCCTCGCCTCCGCCCTCTCGCACTGCCGCGTCGGCGGGGCGTGACCTCCGGCGGGTGGCCCAGCAGCGGCGCGTGACCTCCGGCGGGTGGCCCAACGGCGGCGCGTGACCTCCGGCGGGTGGCCCAACGGCGGCGCGTGACCTCCGCCGGAGGGCCCGATTGCGGGCGACGCGAACGCGCTAGCCTGCGCTCGTGCTCCCCCTCCCCGACCTCACGGACGCCGTCGACGCCGTCTGCGCGCACCTGGCCACGACCGCCGTCGAGCGCGACCGCGCAGGAGGCCACGCCGCTCGCGAGCGCGAGGCGATCCGCGCCAGCGGCCTGCTCGCGCTGTCGGTCCCCGTCGCGCACGGAGGCACCGGCGCCGGCTGGGCGCGCGTGCTCGGCGTCGTGCGGGCGATGGCCGAGGTCGACAGCGCGCTGGCGCACGTCTTCGCGTTCCACCACTTGCAGGTGGCCACGGTGCTGCTCTATGGCGACGCCGCACAGGCGGAGCGGTTGCTCGGCGACACCGTGCGCGACCGCCTCTGGTGGGGCAACGCGCTCAACCCGCTCGACACCCGGATGAAGCTGCGCGACGAGGCCGGCAGGCTGACGCTCGACGGCGCGAAGTCCTTCTGCTCGGGCGCGCGCGGCTCCGATCTGCTCACGGTCTCGGCGCTGCGCAGCGACGGGAGCCTGGCGGTCGCGGCCATCCCCACGCGTCGCGAAGGGGTCACGGTGCTCCACGACTGGGACAACATGGGCCAGCGGCAGACGGACAGCGGCACCGTCGAGCTCGCGAACGTCGCGGTCGAGCCGCGCGAGCTTCTTCGCTCGCCGGGCCCCGAGGCCCCCCTGCGCTTCACGCTGCGCGCGTGCCTCGCGCAATCGATCTTGTGCAATCTGTACGCCGGCATCGCGCGCGGAGCGCTGACGCAGGCGCGCGCGTTCGTGCAGACCGAGGTCCGCCCCTGGCACGCCTCGGGCGTGCAGAGCGTGCTGTCCGACCCGTACCAGCTGCACCGCTTCGCCGAGCTGCACCTCGCCACGCGGACGGCGGAGCTGTTCACCGAGCGCGCGGCGCTCGCGCTCGACGCGGCCTGGGCCCTCGGCGACGCACTGACGGTCCGTGACCGCGGCGAGCTCGCCCTGGCGATCGTCGAGGCGAAGGTGGCCGGCACCCGCGCGGCGCTCGACGTCACCAGCCGCATCTTCGAGGCGCTCGGCGCGCGCGCCACCGCCGCGCGCTTCGGGTTCGACCGCTTCTGGCGCAACGCACGCACCCACACGCTGCACGACCCGCTCGACTACAAGCTGCGCGACCTCGGCGACTACGCGCTCACCGGCGCCTTGCCCGAGCCCTCGCTGTACGGCTGACGGTCGGCGCCTGTCCGCGGCGGCGCGTCGGGGGGTGCAATGCGTGCGCGGTCGCGAGCGTCGCCGCGCGCATCGATCCCTTCCCACCGGCGCCTCGACGGCGCGTACTCTGTCCGCGCTGGGCCCCGCCCACCGAACGGAGATTTCATGCGCCGCTTCGCCCCCCTCGCCACCGCGCTCTCGCTGCTCGCGCTCGCCGGCGCCTCGCACGCTTCGCCCGCCGACGCGCGCTACGCCGACGACTCCGAGGGCGTCTTCTGGTTTTTGCACATCTCCGATCTGCACACGGGCACCGAGATGTACCCCGCGTCGAGCGCGCACATCGCGCTCGCGCTCGGCGAGGCCAGGCAGGTGGTGCGCCCCTGGTTCACCGTCGCGACCGGCGACCTGGTCGACGCCTCGCCGTTCGGCGTGCCGACCACGGGGCAGGACCAGGGCGAGTGGGACCTCTACAAGCAGCTCTACACGGCCGCAGGGGTGACGCTCGAGAGCTACATCGACCTGCCCGGCAACCACGACGGGTACGGCGACGTCGGCTACGCGCACTACCTCGGCAACTCGCTGCTCGGCACGACGCGCCACGCGCTGCACGCGTCGTGGACCGTCGCGACGCCCGCCGGCGAGTACTACTTCCACGGGCTCGGCAGCGCGGGCAACGGCAGCGGACCCTTCCTCGAGCAGCCCGAGTTTCTCGCCGATCAGATCGCCGACCTCCAGACGGGCCTCGCGTCGCACGCCGCCGCGCGGCTCTCGTTCGTGCTCGCGCACCACCCGGTGACCGACCCGAAGAACGGCTCGCAGATCGTCGACGCGATGGTGGGCGCGGGCGGCGGCTTCTACCTGCACGGACACGTGCACGCGTACGACGAGTACACCGAGGGCAACGGCGCCATCGTGGTCAACGAGGTCGACTCGCTCGGCAAGTCCGACGCGAACAACCTGGCCGTCGGCGTCGTGGACCACGACGCGTTCGTCTACCGCGCCACGAGCACGAGCAAGCCCTGGCCGTTCGTCGTGATCACGGCGCCCGTCAGCCGCTCGCTGCGCGACGGGGCGCCGAACCCCTACGCGTACCAGGTGTGCAAGGACCACGCGGCCAACCCCGTACGCGCGCTCGTGTTCGCCAAGGACGCGATCGCGTCTGCGACCGCGAAGCTCGGCTCGCTCGCTCCCGTCGCGATGGCGGAGGACCCGGCGACGCCCGAGCTCTGGAGCGGCCACGTCGACACGACCTCGCTGGCGGCGGGCCCCTACGACCTCGTGGTCGAGGCGACCGCCGGAGCCGAGACCGTCCACCAGACGATCGGCATCGACCTCGTCGATGGCCCCTGCGAGCCCTTCCCCGACGCCGGAGCGGGCGACGCTGGCGCCGGCGACGCGGGGCCGCCCGATGCCGCCGGGAGCGACGCAGGGGGCTTCGCGGACGCGGCGCCAGCCGACGACGCGGCTCCCGACGC
>CAITLX010000193.1 GCA_903893335.1 uncultured delta proteobacterium
CCTCTGCGCGCTCTCGCCGCGCCTCGCGCTCACCGAGGCGCGAGCGCGCGACCTGGTGCGGGTGCAGGAGCTCGTGCGCGGCGCGGTGCGCGCGGGGCCCGCGGCCGTAGGGCCGCTGGTCAGCGCGCTGCGCGCGCCCACGATCGCCGCGCTCGTGCGGGCGCTGCGCGAGGACGACGCGCGCCTGCTCTACGGCGCCGAGAAGGTCGACGCCGTCGTGGGCGACCTCACCACGACGCTGCTCGCGGAGCTCGCGCTGCACGGAGGCTTGGCGACGAAGGTCGAGCTCGAGGCCCCCGCGGCGGCCATCGTGTCGCTCGCGCGACGCGCGCGCATCGTGCCGCGCGAGCGCCCCGTCCGCGCGCGCTTCTCGGCGGGCCGCGTCGAGCTCGTGCTCGGGTCGGGCGAGGTGCTCGCGGTCGAGCGCGCCGCGCTCGACGACGACGCGCCTCCTGCCGGCGTGGCCTTCGAGCGCCCCTTCGCGCCGGTCGTCGACGAGATCGTGCTCGCGACCGTCGACCTCAACCCGCGCGCGGCGTTCGGCGCGGAGCCCGGTCAGCGCACCAACGTCGTCGACCTCGCGGGCCGCTCGATCGACGAGTGGACGGCGCCGCTGCGCGAGGGGCTCGCGCTCGTCGGCGAGTTCCTTCCCGACCTACGCGGCGAGATCGCGCTGTACTTGCAACAGTTGGTGCCGGTCGGCTTCGACGCCGAGAAGCACTGGTCGGTGTCGTACCGCGAGGCGATCGGCTCCATCTACCTCACGCTGCACCCCGACCTCATGACGATGACCGAGGCGCTCGTGCACGAGGCCTCGCACAACAAGCTGCACGCGCTGCTCGAGCTCGACCCCGTCATCGACCCAGCCGTCGGCGCGCGCTTCCGCTCGCCGGTCCGGCCCGACCCGCGCCCGCTGCGCGGCGTGCTGCTCGCGCTGCACGCCTACCTGCCCATCGCGCGGCTCTACGAGCAGATGCTCGCCGCGGCCCACCCGCTCACCCGCAAGCACTACTTCCGCGAGCGCTTCGCGCAGGTGCGCCGCGCCAACCGCGAGGCAGCCGACGTGGTGTTCGCCCACGCGCAGGCGACGACGGTGGGCGAAGGGCTGCTCGACGAGATGCGGCGCTGGATGGCGCACTTCGACGCGCTGGGCGACGCCTGAGCGTCGCGCGCGATCACGGCGCGGCGTCGGGGTAGTGGCTGAAGGCCACGAGGTTGCCCTCGGGGTCGCGCGCGTAGAGCGTGTAGGGCGACTCGCGCTCGACGGGGGCGCCGATCGCGCGGAGCCGCTCGCGCACCGCTTCGCGCTCCTCGCGCGCAATCGAGAGCGCGACCGCGTGCCAGCCCTCGTCGCCGTCGGCGCGACGCCCGCGCGTCTCGGCGCTCGCGGGGCGCTCGAGGGCGAGGAACGCGTGGTCGTCGAGCGCGAGCCACACCGCGCGCGGCGCGCCCGCGGCGTCGTCCCAGCGCCGCACGACCGCGAGCCCGAGCCCGTCGGCGTAGAAGCGGGTCATCGCCGCGAGATCGCGCACGACGAGCGCGAGGTGGTGCACGCCGCCGAGCTTCACGCGTCGGCCTCGCGCGCGAGCGGAAGCTCGACGACGAACCGCGCGCCGCGCGGCGCCGAGCGGTCGAGCGTGATGGTGCCGCCGGCCTCCTCGACGATGCCGCGGCACACCGCGAGGCCGAGCCCCGTGCCCTTGCCCACGTCCTTGGTCGTCACGAACGGCTCGAAGAGGTGCGCGACGACCGCGGGCGCGACGCCGGGCCCCTCGTCGCCGACGGTGAGGCGCACGCGGTCGCCGCGAAGCTCGGCCACGAGCTCGACCCGCCCCTCGCCCCGGCAGGCGTCGGCGGCGTTGAGCAGCAGGTTGAGCAGCACCTGCACGAGCCGCTCGCGCGGGAGCGCGACCGCGAGGCTCCCGGGCGCGACGCGCACGTCGAGCACGAGGTCGCGAAACGCCGGCTGCGGACGCACCAGCCCGACCGCGTCGTCGATGGCGTCGCGCGCGTCGCTCGGCTCGGAGGGCTCCGCGGCGGAGGCGGTCGCCGGGCGCGCGAAGTCGAGCAGATCGCGCAGCACGCCGTGCACGCGCTCGGTCTCGCGGCGCATGCGCTCGAGAAAATCCTGCTGCTCGGCGGCGTCGAGGCCCCCCGCGAGCAGCAGCTCCTCGATGGCCATGAGGGCGGCGATGGGGTTGCCGATCTCGTGCGCGAGCCCCGCGGCGAGCCGCCCGACGGACGCCAGCCGCTCGCTGCGCACCAGGCCGTCCTGCGCGCGCGTCAGCTCGTGCGCGCGGCGCTCGAGCTCGCCTATCTGCTCGCGCAGCAGCGCCTCGTCGGCGCGCAGCTTGGCCGTCATCGACGCGAGGCTCGCGCCGAGCTCGACCAGCTCCGCGGGCCCGGCGCTCGGCGCGTCGAGCGTGCGCGCCCCGTCGGCGACGCGGGCGGCGGCGCGCGAGAGCGCGTCGATCGGGCGCACCAGCAGCCGCGTCAGCGCGAAGTGCGCGAGCACCAGCAGGCCGAGCGCGACCAGGCCCGTGTAGAGCGCGACCAGGCGCACGAGCGGCGCGACGCGCCCGGTGTCCTCGTCGGTGCGCATCAAGGTCGCGACGGCGCCTGCGGGGCTGGGCACCACGACGACGACAGCGCTGCCTCGCGGCGTCGAGACGCTCGCTGCCACCTCGCGGTCGCGCGCGGCTCGCGAGGGCAGCGCGGCGCGCGCCTCGGCGTCGCCCCCGGCTGCCACCGGCGCCCCGTCGGGGTCGTACGCGACGAGCGCCGCCACCCCGCCAGCCCCCAGCTCGGCCTCGAGCACGTCGGGCAGCTCGGACAGGGGGCGGTGGGCGCGCGCCTCGGCGACGTGGGCCGCCACCGCGCGGCCGAGCGCGCGCGCGCTCTCCTCGCGCACGCGCAGCATCGTGGTGCGCGTCAGGCTCGACCAGGCCACGAACAGCGGCACGAGCCCGAGCACGAGCAGCCCGCTCAGCGCGAGCGCGAGCTCCTGGCGGATGCCGAGCCGCACGAGGGGGCGCGCCCCTCAGTCGCGGACTTGCTGCGCGAGGTAGTGCGCCTCGCCGAGCTGCTTGAGGAGCTCCTGCTGAGCCTCGAGCCAGTCGACGTGGTGCTCCTCGGACACGAGGATGCGGCGCAGCAGGTCCTCGGTGCCGTGGTCGCCCGCCTCGCGGCAGAGCGCGATGCCGTCGTTGAGCCGCGGCAGCGCCTCGTGCTCGAGCGCGACGTCGAGCTTGAGCATCTCGGGGACGGTCTCGCCCACGTTGACCTTGCCGAGCCGCTGCAGGTTGGGCACCCCGTCGAGGAAGAGGATGCGCTCGATGAGCTCGTCGGCGTGCTTCATCTCGTCGATCGACTCGTGCCGGATGTGGGCGGCGAGGGCCTTGTAGCCCCAGTTCGCGCACATCTTCGCGTGCACGAAGTACTGGTTGATCGCGGTCAGCTCGGCGGTCAGGACCGCGTTCAGCAACTCGATGACAGCGGGCTTGCCCTTCATGGGCGCGACGCTACCACTACGCCGCGCGGGTGGCGACGCAGCGCAGGTGGCGCTTGGGGCTTCCGTCCGAGCGCTCGGAGGCGGCGCCCCCGGCGACGAGCTGCGCGATCTGCGCGCGGCACGAGCCGCAGTCGCTGCCGGCGCCGCACGCGCGCGTCACGGCTTCCACCGACGTCGCGCCGTCGGCGACGAGCGCCTCGATGCGGCTCGAGCTGATGCCCAGGCAGGAACAGACGATCATCGGCTTGGGGGCGCGGGCGCCTAGGCCCGACCTCGTCAAGGTAGCATCCTGATAATGGTTATCAAGTGCGACGCGCGAAGGCGGGGCGAGCCCGCTGCCGGCGGGGCCGAGACTCAGTGCGAATCGCGGTAGTAGGCGCCGCCGACGCCGACGAACCAGACCTGGTGGGGCTCGGTGGAGCTCGCGTCGTACGCCG
>CAITLX010000194.1 GCA_903893335.1 uncultured delta proteobacterium
CTCCGTACGTCTTCTTCAACCTGCTGCTCGCCATCCTCGTGTCGCTGCAAGGGCCGCTCATCGTCATGAGCCAGAACCGCCAGACGCTGAAGGACCGCGCGCAGGCCGAGACCGACTTCAAGGTGAACCTCAAGAACGAGGTCAACATCGAGACCATCCTGCGCGAGCTCGGCGAGTTCCGCTCGGAGGCGAGCCACCGGCTCGACGAGCTGGAGAAGAGGTGAGCGAGGGGGGCGCGGCCACGGCCCCCGCGCTGGCCGATTCGCCCCCAATCGTGCATCCTTGCCCCATGCACGCGCGCGCGACCGAGCCTGCCTCGCCGATCCTGAGCGCGCCGTTCGACGACCTCGACCTCGACCGTCCCGAGGACGAAGAGGAGTGGGAGCGCCGGGTGATGGCGCTCGCCACCGCGCGGATCGCCGCAGAGCGCGCGCGCCTCGAGCGGCTCGGCATCATCGACGCGAGCGGCGACCTCGTGTCGACGGCGTTGCCGCCCGACATGCAGCCCGAGTCGGAGACGACGGTCGAGACGGGCTGAGGGGTGGTGGCGCGGGCGGAGCTACGCCACGCGCTACTCGCACCAGCCGTAGCTGACGCTTCCAGCCCAAAATATCCCTGTCGGCGGTGCCCAACATGACCCAAGCGCCCCTCCAGGACAGTCGGCGTCGGACGCGCACAGTCGTGTGCACCCGCCGTTGCTACAGACGAGGCCCGCAAGGCAATCGGAGCCCGACGTGCAGCTGGCGCCGGCAGCGCCGGGACCCGCAGTGACGCACGTCGACGCTCCTCCTGGTGTGGAAGACGGAACGCAGGTCTGGGTCGCCGTACACGACCGCGGCCAGGACGTATCCGTCGGACTCATTACGCTGCAGAGCGGCACGCAGAATGAGCCGCTACCGCCCTCTCCCGTCTGTTCGCACGCATTCAGAGTCGGGCAGTCGCTGAGGCCGTGGCACATGAAGGCGTGAATACTGAGGGATTCGCAGTCCGTTCTCGTCGCACACACGGAAGACTCGTGCGCATGCCACCCCGCGCTGTAGCAACAGACTTCGTCGGTAGTGCAGTCTTCGGGACCGTCGCACAAGTACTCGACATTGCCGACGCAGTCGCTCTCGGAGTTCACGCAGCCCGTATCGCAGCACGCCACTGCGCACGACTGGTTGCCGCAGGCGATCGACTTCGTCGGCGTTGCCGCTCCCGCGATGGTGGAAGGCCTGTCGTCGCTGCCGCAGGCGGCCAGCACGACGGTCGCCAGCAACCACGCTGCTCCGAGGCTCGTTCGGATGGTCATCGCGGTCACCATGCTCCCGACAGGTTGACGCCATTGCCCGCGCCGGCGGCGATGATCGGCGTGAGGCGCAGGCTCGTCGCATCGGCGCTGGGAAGCGCGAGCAGCAAGATGGCGCCTCCAGCCGCGGCGACGACGCCACCGGCCAGGCTGACGGTCCCGATCTTCTTCCAGTTCGTCGCGCCGGCAAGCTCGGCGTGGAACTGCGCGGCATCGTCCTCGGTCGCGCAGACGTCGGCCGGGCAACGGTTGCTGGCGCGGTCGAGATTGCTGCTCCTCTTCGAGAACGCGAAGGCCCCGACTCCAAGGCCCACCGCGCCCGCTCCGACCAGCACCCAGCCCGCGATGCGTTGCGTGTGGGCTGCGTCGGGCGGGTGTGCAGCGTCCTCGGCCGAACCGGCGGCACGGCGTCTGCGCGCGGCGCCGACCGCCACCGTCGGATCGACCTCGCCGGGCTCGACGGAGAGGGTCTTGCTCTGGCCCGCGCCGATCGTCACCTCGAACGTCCGCGGCCGACGCCCCGGCGCGGTCACGACGACCGTGACGGTGCCCGGGTCCACCGGCAGCGCCGTCCCCAGGCTCGCTCCCGAAAGCTCGACCTCGCCACGCTTCACGAGCGTGCCGGTCGGCGCGCCGCTCGCGACCTGCACCGTGAGGCGAGGCGTGCGCTTCTCGAGCCACGCGAGCTTCGTGCGCACCAGGGCGAGGCGCTCGTCGCCGCGGGGCAGCGTGTCGAGGGTCTCGCGCAGGTGCGCGTACGCGCTCGCGAGCTTGCCCTGGCGCTCCTCGCAGTCGGCGAGGTTGATCAGCGTGCCGGGCGCCGGGTCGAGGTGCTGGCTCTCGACGAACTTCGGGCAGGCTGCGGCGTAGTCGCCGCGCTTCATCGCGTCGCGCCCCTGTTGAAACAGCGTGTCGGCAGACGCCGCGTCGCGCGGGGCCGCGGTCGCCGCGGAGGCGCTCGACAGGCAGCACGCGACGAGCACGGCCATTCGCGCGTTGGTGCAGAGGCGGGAGGTCATGGGGCTCGGGGCGGGGCCGCGCGACGTCGTGGGCTCTCCCCCGCGCACAGGTGCAGGTAAAGCTGCCGACGGCCCCGGGGCGCATCCTCGCATGGGAGCGTGCGCTGCGGCTACGCCCGCCGCCGTCGCGCGGTGTTTCGGCGGCTTTACCCTCTCCGACTTGACCGCCGACCGGGCGAGACGGATCGTGGCCGGGTAGCAGCCATGGACGACTCCGACGACGGCCTGACCCGACGCGCGCGTGCGCGGCTGGGCCGCGTGCTGAAGGAGAAGTGGCGGCTCGACGCGCTGCTCGGCGTCGGCGGGATGGCGGCCGTCTACTCGGCGACGCACCGCAACGGCAAGCAGGTCGCGATCAAGATGCTCCACACGGAGCTCTCGCTCGACGACGAGGTGCGCACGCGCTTCCTGCGCGAGGGCTACGTCGCCAACAGCGTCGGGCACGCGGGGGCCGTGTCGGTCGCCGACGACGACGTGGCCGACGATGGCTCGGTGTTCCTCGTGATGGATCTCCTCGAGGGAGAGACGGTCGAGTCGCGCTGGCAGCGCGAGGGGCGGCGTCTGCCGGTGGCCGAGGTGCTCTCCATCGCCGACCAGGTGCTCGACGTGCTCGCGGCGGCGCACGCCAAGGGGGTCGTGCACCGCGACATCAAGCCGGAGAACCTGTTCCTGACGACGGCCGGCCAGGTCAAGGTGTTCGACTTCGGCATCGCGCGGTTGAAGGAGCTCTCATCGCTGAGCAACGCGACGCGCTCGGGCGTCACGCTCGGTACGCCTGCGTTCATGTCGCCCGAGCAGGCGCGCGGGCTCTGGGACGAGGTCGATGCGCGCACCGACCTCTGGGCGGTGGGCGCGACGATGTTCACGCTCTTGACCGGGCGCTACGTGCACGAGGCCCGCACGCCCAACGAGCAGCTGCTCGCGGCGATGACGGCGTCGGCGCCTGCGATCGCCACGCTCGTCGAAGGCCTCCCGCCGGGAGCGAGCGAGCTGGTGGACCGAGCGCTGGCGTTCGACCGGGCCGACCGCTGGGCCGACGCTGCGGCGATGCAGCGCGTGCTCCGCGCCGCTTTCCACGGGCAACCCGCCGAAGCCACGCACGCCGCGCCCCCTGCCGATCCCCCGCCGAGCGGCCAATCGGCCGCCGTCGCTCCTCCCCTGGGCCCGAGCACCGATGGCGCTCTCGCCCGCACCCGGGTCGAACCCGCGATCGCGTCGCCACGACCGAGGCGCGCGCCCATGGTGGGCGCGATCGGTGCGGTCGTCGTCGGCGCAGGCATCGTCACCGCGCTCGTGTGGCCGTCCGCCCCCGACACTCCGGCGTCGGCGGCGAGCGGGGCGACCTCCGTCACCGTGCCGGTCGCGCAGGACGCAGCCTCGGAGGCCGGCTTGGGCGACGCGGCGGCGCCGACCATCACCGTCGTGCCGTCGCCTCCGGAGGCCAAGCCAGCGCCCGCCTTGCGCGCCGCGACTCCCGCCGCGCGCTCGTCGGCGACCCCCAGGGCGCAGGGGGCAGCCGCCCCCTCGGCGAAAGCGAAGGCTGTCGCTGCGCCAATCGACATGCTTGACCGCCGCAAGTAGCGTGCGCGTGTGAGGCTCTCCAAGCGTGCGATCGGTGCGGCAGTCGTCGCGGCCCAGCTTCTGCTGGCGTCGGGCGCGTACGCCGCAGAATCGGAGGCCGACCGCCTCTTCGAGCAGGGGCGCGCCGCGGTGCGCGCGGGGGAGCACGGCAAGGCGCTCGAGCGCTTCGAGCAGAGCCAGCGGCTCGACCCAGCCGTCGGCACGCTGCTCAACATCGCCGATTGCGAGGAGAGGCTCGGCAAGCTCGCGAGCGCATGGGCGCACCTGCGCCAGGCCGTCGAACAGATGAAGGCCGACGACGATCGTCTCGCGCCGACGAAGGCGCGCGTCGCGGCGGTCGAGCCTCGCGTTCCTCGATTGACGGTCGTCCTGACCAAGGGCGTGGCCGACTTCACCAAGGTCACACGCGACGACGTCGACCTCGCCGGTCCGTTGCTCGGCACCGAGCAGCCGGTCGATCCGGGCAAGCACCAGGTCTTCGTCGCGGCGCCCGGCCACCAGCGCCGCGTGTTCCGCGTCGAGCTCAAGGCCTCCGAGCGCAAGACGCTCAAGGTGGAGCCGGGCGACCCCATCGAAGTCGCCGCCGCCAAGGGCACGCCGCCCCCGGTGGTCGCCGCGCCGATCGTTGCTCGCCGCGCGCCGCCCGACGAGCCGCCCGAGGCTCCGAGCGCGCCGCCGTGGAAGCGCATTCCTCTTGGGTACTGGGTGGGCGGCGTCGGCGCGGCGAGCCTCGTCGTCGGGCTCGGAACGGGCGCAGCGGTGTTCGCCAAGAAGGGCACCATCGGCGACCACTGCGACGCGGCCAAGGTCTGCGACCAGGAGGGGCTCGACGCCGCCTCGTCGGCCCACACCCTCGCGACCGTGAGCACCGTCGCCACCGTCGTCGGCGTCGCCGGTCTCGGTGTCGGGGCGTACCTCTTGCTCGCGCGCCCCGCGGCCGGGCAACCGACCGCCTCGCTGCACCTCGCCCCGCTGGCCGGTGGCGCAGCGCTCGGGTTTCGGAGGGAGTTCTGATGCGGGCCTCGCTTCGCCACCTGCGGCTCGCCCTGCTCGCCGCCGCGCTGTCGCTCGGTTGCGCGGACCTCGCCGGGCTCGACCTCGACGGCCTGCACCTCGACGACGACGCGGGCACCGACGCGCGCGTCGCGGACGCGGCCCACGAAGGGGGAGACGCGGCCGACGCGAGCAGCCTGCAATGCTCGGCGGGCAAGGGGGACTGCGATCGCGTCGCGGCGAACGGCTGCGAGGTCGACCTCACCAAGACCGTCGCCAACTGCGGAGCCTGCGGCAACGCGTGCAGCACGTCGCACGCGACGCCGACCTGCGTGGCCGGCGCGTGCAAGTTCGCGTGCGCGACGGGTTGGGGCGACTGCGACGGGCTCGCCCTCAATGGCTGCGAGGCGAACTTCGCGACGAGCGTCGCGGCCTGCAGCGGTTGCGACAACGCGTGCAGCACATCGCACTCGACCCCGGGCTGCGTCGGAGGGGCGTGTCAGGTGTCCTGCGCGGCGGGCTGGGGCGACTGCGATCTGGACGCCTCGAACGGGTGCGAGGCGAGCCTCACCGCGAGCACGAGCAGCTGCGGAGGGTGCGGCAAGGCGTGCAGCACCACGCACGCGACGCCCTCGTGCGTCGCGAGCGCGTGCAAG
>CAITLX010000195.1 GCA_903893335.1 uncultured delta proteobacterium
ACGCGCCGGCGCCGCCGAAGCCGTGCGATAACCGCACGATGGACCGCAAGGCGATTCCCCCGCGACCCGCGTCGTCGAAGTCCCCCGCGTCGAAGCCCGCATCCTCCCGGGCGCCGGCCTCCAAGGCGCCGGCCTCCACCAAGGCGCCGACGTCCAAGGCGCCCGCCTCCAAGGGGCGCGCGCTCGGGCGCCCGGTCGGCCGCTTCACCCAGCACCGGCGGCTCGACCGCATGCGCGCGCTGCTCGAGCAGAGCCCCAAGGGGCTCTCGCTCTACGAGCTCGCCGACGCGCTCTCGATCACCCCGCGCTCGATGCGCCGCTACCTGCGCGAGGTCACCGCCGAGCTCGGGCTCGAGTCGCTGCCGACGCGCGCGGGGGGCGCGCACCTCTGGCGCATCCGTCCGGGCGAGCAGCCGCGCAAGGTCGGGCTGCGGCGCACGCAGGCGTACGCCATCCTCGCGGCGCGCAAGCTCTTCGAGCCGCTGCGCGGCTCGGCGCTCTTCGACGAGATCGACGAGGCGGCGCGCAACGTCCTCACGCTCGCGACGCGGCCGGGCAGGGGGCCCAACGCCGGCATCGCCGACGCGCGCCTCGAGGACAGGTTCCTCTACCTGCCGGTCGCCCCGAAGGACTACGCGAAGAAGACCGAGGAGCTCGACGACCTCTTCCAGGCGGTGGCCGACCTTCGCCCGCTTCGCTGCCGCTACGCCAGCGTCGGGCACGCCGCCGCCGACGAGCCCATCGTCATCCACCCGTACGCGATGGTGCTCTACAAGGACGCCATCTACTGCGTCGGCCTCCACACCGGTCGCGGCGAGATCCGCACCTTCCTCGTCGATCGCATGCGCGACACCGAGGTCGAGTACGTCGAGCGCTTCGCGCTGCCCGACGGGTTTCGCGTGGACGACTACTTCCAGGGCAGCTTCGGCATCTGGCGCGGCACCCGCAAGATCCGCGTCGTCATCGAGTTCGACGCCGAGGCGGCCGAGTGGCTGCGCAACCGCCGCATCCACCCGACGCAGCGCGTGGTGGCCACCGCCGGCGGCGGGATGCGCATCACCATGACCGTGGGCGATCTGCGCGAGCTCTCCGGCTGGCTGCTCGGCCACGGCCCTCGCGCGCGCGCGCTCGAGCCTCCCGAGCTCGTCGATCTCATGCGCACCGAGCTCGCCGCTTCGCTCGCGCGCTACGACGAGCCCACGCCGGCGAGCGTGCGGCGCGGCTGATGCGCGCACGTCGTTGTCTCCCGGCCGCGCGCGTGGGAGAAGCCCCCGCATGGACGCCGCGTCGTTGAAGAGCCGTGAGGCGAGCCCGCTGCCCGGAGCGGCGGCGGCGCGCAAGCCCACGGCGCCCGACGCCGAGCTCGCGCACCGCGACCTGCTGCGCGGCGCGTTCTGGCGCGCCATCCCCGCGTACGCCGACGTGACCGAGGAGCAGTTCCTCGATCACCAGTGGCAGGCCAAGCACTCGATCACCAAGGTCGAGAAGCTGCTCGCGGTGCTGCGCGGCCTGGTGTCCGACGCGTTCGTCGAGGACGCGACCGAGGGCTTCCACCGCGCGCCCATGAGCGTGCGCGTGTCGCCCTACCTGCTCTCGCTCATCGACTGGTCCGAGCCCTTCAGCGACCCGCTGCGCACGCAGTTCATCCCGCTCGGCTCGCGGCTGCTGCCCGACCACCCGAAGCTCGGCCTCGACTCGCTGCACGAGCAGGCCGACGCGCCCGTGCCCGGGCTGACGCACCGCTACCCCGACAAGGCGCTGTTTCTGCCGCTCAACACCTGCCCGGTGTACTGCCGCTTCTGCACCCGCAGCTACGCGGTGGGCGCCGACACCGACGGCGTCGAGAAGGTGGAGCTGCGTGTCGACGAGGAGCGCTGGCACCGCGCCTTCGCCTACATCGCGTCGCGCCCCGAGCTCGAGGACATCGTCGTGTCGGGCGGCGACGCGTACAACCTGCGCCCGACGCAGCTCATCGAGATCGGCGAGGCGCTGCTCGCGATGAAGAACATCCGTCGCATCCGCTTCGCGACCAAGGGGCCCGCGGTCATGCCCCAGAAGGTGCTGAGCGACCACGCGTGGACGGACGCCCTGACGCGCATCGTCGACGCCGGGCGCAAGCTGCACAAGGAGGTGGTGCTGCACACGCACTTCAACCACCCGCGCGAGATCACCGGCATCACCGAGGCCGCGATGAACCTGCTGTTCGAGCGGGGCATCACCGTGCGCAACCAGACGGTGCTCCAGCGCGGCGTCAACGACCGCGTCGAGACCATGCGCCTGCTGGTCAAGCGCCTTGGCCACGTCAACGTGCACCCCTACTACGTCTACGTGCACGACCTCGTCCGGGGCGTAGAGGATCTACGCACGACGCTCGGCACGGCCCTCGAGATCGAGAAGCACGTCCGCGGCTGCACCGCAGGGTTCAACACCCCGACCTTCGTCGTCGACGCGCCCGGGGGCGGGGGCAAGCGCGACGCGCACTCGTTCGAGCACTACGACCGGGAGACGGGCGTCAGCGTGTTCACGAGCCCGAGCGTCCACGGCGGTGCGTACTACTTCTACTTCGATCCGCTCGACTGCCTCTCGCCGGAGGTGCAGAAGCGGTGGCGCAGCCCGGTCGAGCAGGACGCCATGATGGCGAAGGCCCTCGCCGCGGCCAAGGCGCGCGTCCGAGGGTGAAAGCCCCCCCCGGGGCCGCTGCGCCGTGGCGCGAGCGACCCCGAGAGGAGCCCTCAGGGTGTTACCAGCGCGGGCCGCGGCTGCCGCCGCGGTCACCGCCGCCGCCGCCGCCACCACCGCCGCCGCACCACCACCGGCGCCCGCCCAC
>CAITLX010000196.1 GCA_903893335.1 uncultured delta proteobacterium
CCGACACCGGCGAGCAGATGCTCGAGCTCGACGTGACGCTCGACGGCGAGAGCCTCGGGGTGGCGGGCAGCTCGACGAGCGGCCGCCGCTCGCTGCCGATCGCCGTGGACACCTGGGCCGCGCGCGGCGATCTCGTGGCGTCGGGGGGCTGCGCGACGACGCGCGGACGAACTGCTGGCTCGTCGGGCGCGCTCGCGCTGGCGCTCGCGGGGCTCAGCCTCGCAGCACGGCGAGCACGACGACGCCGATGACGACGCGGTACCAGCCGAACGGCTCGAGCCCGTGTCGGTTGAGGTAGCGCAGGAAGCCGGCGATCACGGCCCACGCGACGACGAAGGAGACCCCGGCGCCGATCGCGAGCGACGCGGCGGCTCCCTCGGCGCCGAGCAACTCGGCGCGCGCCTTCGCGAGCTCGTAGAGCGTCGCGGCGCCGAGCGTCGGCAGCGCGAGCAGGAACGAGAACTCGGCGGCGGTCGCGGTCGAGAGCCCGGTGAGCTGACCGGCGACGATCGTGCACATCGAGCGCGAGGCGCCGGGCCAGAGCGAGAGGCACTGCCCGAGCCCGATCGCGAGCGCGCGCCGCGGCGTCACGTGCTCGAGCCCATCGACCGTCGGCGCCTGCGTGCGCCTGCGGGTGCGCTCGAGCGCGATCATGGCCACGCCTCCGACGATGAGCGCGGCGGCGACCGGCACCGGGCCGAACAGCAGCCGCTTGACCGTCTTGCGCAGCAGCAGGCCCGCGATCGCGGTCGGGACGAACGCCACCGCGAGCGCGAGCGCGAGGTCGCGCGAGGCGCGCTCGCCCCGAAAGAGGCCCGCGAGGCGCGCGCCGAGCAGCGCGCGGTAGTGCGCGACCACCGCGAGGATCGCTCCGAGCTGGATGACGATCTCGAACGATTTACTCGCCTCGCTGTCGGCGCCGAGCCAGTGCCCGACGAGCACGAGGTGGCCGGTGGAGGAGACGGGGAGGTACTCGGTGAGCCCCTCCACGACCCCGAGCAGCGCGGCGACCGGCGGCGACATGGGCGACATGGGTCGCGAGGCATGGCGCGGAGGGGGCGCAGGGTCAAACCCGCCGCTCGACCGCCGCCGGGTGCGTCGGGAAGGTTGACCGCGCGCGTGGGCTGACTAGGATCGCCTGCTCGCTGGCCCTCGCTGGGGGTCGGCGGCGCTCGAGGCCCGCGCGTGCGGCGCCGAGATGCGGCGAGGTAGCCAAGTGGTTAGGCAACGGTTTGCAAAACCGTCATACGCGGGTTCGAATCCCGTCCTCGCCTCCGAAATCGTTGAGTAATTCGTCCGACCTTGTGCGAGCCGCACAAGATTCCGCACAAGGTCGCGCACAAGGTCAGCCCCGACAGGGGCATCGTCGAGCCGCGCATCGACGTCAGCACGACGTGACCGGCAGGGCGGGGGAATGCACGCCGTTCGCCTTGCCGTTTGCCTTCGGGGCGGGGGAGTTCGCCACCACGGCTGCGTCCATCCGGGCGTCGGGCTCCTCGGTGGGCTGCCAGGTCATCGCGATCATCGCGACCGCGTCGAAGAGAGGCTTGAGGTCGAGGGCGAGGTAGTGGCGCTGCGTCACGCTCGTGCCCGCGTGGCCGAGCAAGCGACGGACGATGGCCTCTTGGACGCCCGCGATGACGAGCCAGGACGAGAAGCACCGCCTGGCATCGTGGAAGTGAACGCCGCCGGGAACGACGCACGCGAGCCCCGCTCTCGTGACGTCGGCCTTCAGCAGGCGTGCGCTCGGAGGACGGCACGGCCCGCCCTTGTCGTTCGGGAACACGGGGTCGAGCGGCCCAGGGATGCGGCAGGCGTGTCGCTCCCACCCCGCGTCACGCCACCAGCGGAGCGCGGCGATGCCGCACGGGTGGAGCGGAACTGGCCGCGCGCTGCTCCTCGTCTTGAGCTTCGATTCGGTTGCGAAGCCCGCGTTCCCGAGCATGGCGACAGCCTGGCGGACTTGCAGGTGCGGCACCTGGGCGTCGAGTTCGACGTCCATGAAACGGAGGCCCGAGATTTCGCCGTCCCGCAGCCCGCTCGTGAAGGCCAGCGCGTAGCGAATGCGCCGCATGACGGGGATGTCCTGGCAGTCGATGAGCGCCTGCACGTCTCCGATGGAGAGGGCGGGGCCGTTGCGGCGAAGCAGGCGGTCGTCGAACGCGGGAAGCTCCTTCTTCACGCCCGGGTGGCGGACGGGGTTCGCTGGGAGCCTCACCCAGTCCTCCGCCATGCAGTCGTCCACGAACGTCATCAGCGTCGCGACGACGTTGCGGGTCGTGCAGGACGCTCGCTCGGAACGGAGCCTCCGCACCCAGCCGCGAAGCTGCGCCACTTCGAGCGCAGCCAGCGGTGTGTCGCCGAGGTGCGGCAAGACGTGGGTGTTGAGGTGCGAAGCATTGTCACGCACCGTGGCCGGGGCCAACCGCGCGTCCGCCTTGCGAAGCTCCAGCCACCTCGGTGCGAGTTCGCGGATGGTGGGCCCACCCGCGCACAGGCTCGGCGGAGGTGGGCCAAGGCGACGAACCTCGGCCAGGTGCTCCCGCACCCAGCGTTCAGCTTCGGCGCGGCTCGCAATTTCGGTGGGCAGCGCGACCTGCTTCCACTTGTTCGGTGCGATGGCGTGCGACAGCACCCACCGCCCCGAGTCCTTCCTGCTGAAGAGCGAGTACCCCTTCGTCCTGCGGGCCATCAGGGCCTCCCCGTGCGGGCGCGTACCCTCGCGGCCTGCTCGATGCCGACCTCAGGGCCACCCGCGTCGAGCCATGCATCGGCTGCCTGCACGAGGATGCGGGTCGAGCGGCCACCGCCGACGTGCGGGAGCCCGAGCCGCAGCCAGGTACGAACGGTCGCGCGCTTCACTCGACGGTGGTCGCCGAACTCCATGATTCGCATGTACTTGGACGACGCCGAGACGATAGGCTTCGGCGTCTCGGGGGCGGCATGAAGCCCGCGCACCGCACGACCGAGAACTTCGAGCAGTTGAAAGCCCGCGTTGAGGTCGGCGTTCGCGGAGGGGACAACGACCGCCGGTACCGGCACCAGCACGGGGGCGGCTCGTACGGCCCCGTTGCGCTCGGCATTGGCCCTCCCGCTGGCGGGATACCCGACGACCGGTGCGGATGTCACGAGCCGAGCGCCGGGCTCCCCCGACGACGGCCCGTGCGCGGCCACGACGGGCACCCCGTGCGGCGCGTCCTCGGCCAGGTACCTGACCCAGACCTCCTGGCCGTTCACGCCGCCATCGCCGACCCTGGCCCACAGCCAGCGGGGGTCCTCGACGCCCGTCGTGGCACGGAGGCTCGGGCGCGGGTCGTCGAGACCGACATCCTGCCCCGGCGACTCCCGTCGCATCGGGCGTGTCGCGGTCCCTGCGGTGTCGATATCTACGTTGGCCATGAGGTGGCTACACCGCAGCCCCCCTCCCGATCAACTGGACCACCCACTTTCCATGAAAATACTTTCTCCCAACCCCCTCGACCCCCAGCCTTCGAGAGTCCCCAGCCCCACTTGGCAGCCATTTCCTCGGCCTTCCATGCACCAGGGGGAGGAGCGCCGCCCTACCTTGGAAGTAGGACTACAGTTCCAGGGCAGGCCCGCGACGCGCAACCCTTGCGCCTCACCGCCGACCTACACCTCTATGTAGTGGAGTGCCCAGCAGGCCACCCCGACGTGGAACCTAACTTTCTGGTTGGACCGGTTGATCGAAGCCGTTGGTCTGTGTACTCCCCGCATGGACAAGCCCAACGCCACGCC
>CAITLX010000197.1 GCA_903893335.1 uncultured delta proteobacterium
CGCGCGAGCGCGCCCGCGACGCGCGGCGACGCCGCGCGCGCCACCAGGGGCACGCCAGCGTCGAGCAGCACCGCGAGCTCGGCGAACCCAGGCTCGGCGCGCATCCCCTCGGCGAGCTGCTCCGCCGTCTCGCCCGCTGCGTCCGCGAGACCGTCGGCCGTGTTGACCACGACCCGCGCTCGCGCCGCGCGCGGCCCCCACGCGGGCAGCGCGCCGTCGAGCGGGACCCAGCGCCCACGCGGGCGCGCCAGACGCCCCGCCTCCACCGCGTGCCCGGTGCGCTGCAGCCACCACCCGAGGCGCGCCGACGCGTCGGAGCCCGGGGCGAGCCGCGCCGCGACGACCAGCGCCCGCGGGTCCACCTTCCTGCGCTCGAGCAGGCTGCCGAGCGCGAAGAGCTCGGCGACGAGCTCGACGACACCGGCCTCGGAGAGCTGCACGAGCTCGACGAGCAAGGGCTCGAGGGCGGCGACCCGCACGCCGTCGACGCTCAGCGACCCAGCGAGCTCCGCGCGCCGCGTCGCCACCTGCACCAGCCGCGCCGCGTCCGACGGCGCGCTCGCGCCGCGCGCGGCGAAGCGCACGGGCAGCGCGAGCGGGTGGCCGAGGTGCAGCGCCGCAGCCGACGTCTGCACGATCGTCACGGCGTCGCCCGCGCGCCGTTGCTCGGCCAGCGCGCGCAGGACGTCGGTCGGCAGGAGCGCCACGGGGGCGCAGGTTACGTGCTTTCGTCGGCGGTGGGCAGCGCGCGGGCGCCGCGCGTCAGTGCGCCGAGATCGTCATGTTGCCGAGGTAGATGCCCGCGTACTCCGACAGGTAGTCGGAGTGGAACGTGACGCGCAGCGTGACCGTCGAGAGGCCCGCGAACGCCGTCAGGTCGCCCTTGGCCTGGTGCACCGACGAGGTCGGCCCGCCCCATACGGGTTGTCCGTACAGCGGGCACCCCGCCGCGCAGCTCGACGTCGAGAGCGCGGAGCGATCGTAGGCCATCGTGCCGGGGTAGCCGCCGACCAGCGCCCAGCTCGACGACGCGTCCGGCGTCGCGCTGCTCGTGACCTGGAGGTTGCCGCCGTCGTACGTGTCGGTGTCGCGCCACACCTGGAACGACACGTCGACCGCGCAGCCCGCATACGCGCTGAAGTCCAGCGTCGGGAGCATCGCGGTGTCGTCTCGATTGGCCGCGTACTTCCCCCCCGGCACCGTCGCGAGCATCACGACGCCCGCGCTGCCCGGAGGGCCGTAGCTCGCGGTCGCCGCGCCGATCGACCAGCTCGTCCCCGAGCGCACGAGCGCCGGAGGCGGCGACGCCGACCAGTCGAGCACGACGGTCGCGGGGGTGCAGGGGGGTGGCCCCGCGTCGGCGTCGGCGCCGCCGTCGCCCGCTGCGTCGAGCGAGGCGTCGAGCGACCCATCGGGGGTCGCCGCGTCGTCCGCTCCCGCGTCTGCCGCGCCTTCGTCAGCAGCGTCGGCCCCCGCATCTGCCGAGTCTGCGTCGGCAGCGTCCGCGCCCACATCTGCCGAGTCTGCGTCGGCAGCGTCCGCTCCCACATCTGCCGAATCCGCGTCGCCAGCGTCCGCCCCGGCGTCGAGCACGGC
>CAITLX010000198.1 GCA_903893335.1 uncultured delta proteobacterium
CGACGTCGGCCGCCACGATCGCCGCGGTGGCAGCCGCGGGGGGCTGGGGCCACTGGGGCAGCTTCCAGATCGACACCACGATCGAGGTCCTCTTCGCGGCCCCGAGCACGCCGCGCGTCTCCTGGTCGCCCACCAAGGACTGGTTCGAGCCCGACTGCGACCGCGACGACGTCCCCCTGCCCGCCGGCGGCGCGCTCGAGGGGGAGAAGGGCTACGCGTGCACCGGCGACGGCGACTGCCACCTGCTGGTGGTCGATCCCGCCGCGCGCCGCCTGTACGAGCAGTGGCGGGCCGACCTCAAGGCGCCCCCTCGGCGCGGAGGCTGCCTCGCGGTGTGGGACCTCGCGCGCGACTACGGCCCGTCGGGGCGCGGCGAGGGGTGCACCTCGGCCGACGCGGCGGGCCTGCCCATCGCGCCGCTGCTCGCCGAGGCCGACGAGGTGGCGGCAGGGCACATCGACCACGCCCTGCGCTTCGTCCTGCCGAACGACCGCATCCGCCGACGCGCGTACGTGCACCCGGCCACCCACTCCACCGACGCGACGCAGGGCGGGCCCGACACCCCGCCGCTCGGCGCCCGCCTGCGCCTGCGCGCCGACTACCCGCTCGCCAAGCTGCCGAGCGACGGCGGCCGCGTGCTCGCGCGGGCGCTGCAGAGGTACGGCATGTTCCTGGCCGACGGCGGCCAGTCCACCCTCACCGTGCGCAGCGACAGCACCTCGCACACCACCTGGGAGGGGCGCGTGCGCCCCATCGACCTCGAGCCGCTGCGCGTCGAGGACTTCGAGGTGCTCCCCTCCGAGCCCCCGCGCACGTTCACCGGCGCGTGCACCCGCACGCGCTGAGCGCCTCCTCGCGTAAATCTCGACAGCAACACGCAAATTTCGCGCCAACCTCGCCCCCACAGGCGCCGCGGATCGCGGTACGAGGCCTCGGGCGCGGGCGTTGCATCCGGGCCCGCGCCCCCAAGGTCCCCACCTCCGATGTACAAAATCGTCCGCCGCGAAGCCTTCTCCGACACCACGTTCCTCTGGGAGGTGCTCGCGCCCGACGTGGCCCGCGCCGCGCAGCCCGGCCATTTCGTCATGCTGCGCCTCGGCGACGGCGCCGAGCGCATCCCGCTGACGGTCGCCGACTACGACCGCGAGGCCGGCACCATCACGATGGTCATCCAGGCGCTCGGCAAGACGACGCGGCGGATGCTCGACGACTACAAGGAGGGGGACACCTTCGAGGACTTCGTCGGCCCGCTCGGCCTGCCGCAGCACGTCGAGAAGCTGGGGCACGTCGTGCTCGTCGGCGGCGGCCTCGGCGTCGCGCCCGTCTACCCGCAGCTGCGCGCCTTCAAGGAGGCCGGCAACCGCGTGACGGGCATCATCGGCTTCCGCAACGAGGGGCTCGTCTTCTGGGAGGAGAAGTTCGCCGAGTTCTGCGACGAGCTCATCGTCTGCACCGACGACGGCAGCTACGGCCGCCCGGGCTTCGTCACCCAGGCGCTGAAGGACGTGTGCGAGAAGGACAGGCCCGACCTCGTCATCGCCATCGGCCCGCTGCCCATGATGAACGCCTGCGTCGAGACGACGCGGCCGTTCGGCGTCAAGACGATGGTGTCGCTCAACGCCATCATGGTCGACGGCACCGGCATGTGCGGCTCGTGCCGCGTGACGGTCGGCAAGGACGTGCGCTTCGCGTGCGTCGACGGCCCCGACTTCGACGGCCACCAGGTCGACTTCAAGGAGCTGCTCGCCCGCCAGAAGCGCTTCAAGACGCAGGAGGCGCGCGCGAGCGCGGACTACGCCCACGTCTGCAACCTCGAGAAGCAGCTCTTCGACGAGGAGAAGCGCAACTACAAGAAGATCAGGGAGCTCGCGCCGCACCAGACGAAGATGCCCGAGCGCGACGCGGTCGATCGCGCGCAGAACTTCAAGGAGGTCAACCTCGGCTACGGCCTCGCCGAGGCGCTGGCCGAGGCCGAGCGCTGCATCCAGTGCTCCAAGCCCACGTGCATCGCGGGCTGCCCGGTGCAGATCGACATCCCGCGCTTCATCCGCCACGTGGTCGTGCGCGACTTCAACGGCGCGCTCGACGTCATCCACGAGGCGTCGATCTTCCCGTCGGTGTGCGGCCGCGTGTGCCCGCAGGAGACGCAGTGCGAGGCGCAGTGCGTCATCGCGAAGAAGGTCGAGTCGGTCGGCATCGGGCGCCTCGAGCGCTTCGTCGGCGACAACGCGCACCCCAGGCCCGTCTCGCCGCCGCGCTTCGAGCCCAGCCAGCGGCTGGGCAAGGTCGCCATCTGCGGCTCTGGCCCCGCGGGGCTCGCGGCGGCGGCCGATCTCGTGAAGTTCGGCTGCGACGTCACGGTGTACGAGGCGCTGCACGTCGTCGGCGGCGTGCTGCGCTACGGCATCCCGAGCTTCCGCCTGCCGCGCGAGATCATCGATCGCGAGGTCGATCGGCTGCGCGCGCTCGGCGTGAAGATCGAGACCAACAAGGTCATCGGCAAGACGTTCACCGTGGCCGATCTGCTGGGCGACAAGGGCTTCGACGCCGTGTTCCTCGGCGTGGGCGCCGGCGCGCCGGCGTTCCTCGGCATCCCGGGCGAGTTCGCCGGGCAGGTCTACTCGGCCAACGAGTTCCTGACGCGCGTCAACCTCATGGGCGGCGACAAGTTCCCGTACGAGGACACGCCCGTCTCCATCGGCAAGAGCGCCGTCGTCATCGGCGCCGGCAACACGGCGATGGACTGCCTGCGCGTCGCCAAGCGCCTCGGCACCGAGACGGTGCGCTGCGTCTACCGCCGCACCGAGGCCGAGGCGCCCGCGCGCATCGAGGAGCTACGCCACGCGAAGGAGGAGGGCATCGAGTTCTTCTTCCTGCACGCGCCCGTCGAGATCTACACCGACGAAGAGGGCGGCGTTCGCGGCATGAAGGTCGAGGAGATGGTGCTCGGCGAGCCCGACGAGAAGGGGCGCCGCAAGCCCGTCGCCACCGGGCGCTTCAAGGACCTCGCCTGCGACACGGTGATCTACGCGCTCGGCACCAAGGCCAACCCGATCATCACGCAGTCGACGCCGGGCCTCTCGCTCAACAAGTGGGGCAACATCGTCGCCGACGACGGCAAGACGCAGTGCACCTCGCTGCCCGGCGTCTTCGCGGGCGGCGACATCGTCACCGGCGGCGCCACCGTCATCCTCGCGATGGGCGCGGGGCGTCGCGCCGCGCGCTCGGTCGGCGCCTACCTCGCCTCGGGCAAGAAGAAGTGGCCCATGAGCGAGGACGACATGGCGAGCTTCCAGCCGCCCACGCCCCTCGGCGCCGACCCGACCGAGCCCGCCGCCGTCGCGGTCTTCGCCACGCCGAGCGCCACGGCGACGGTGTGCCCCAAGTGCCACCGCCCCGTCGAGGGAGACGAGGCCTACGTCTGCTGCGCCACCGCGGCGCTGACGTGGCGCTGCGAGAGCTGCGCGAAGGTCAGCGAGGGCTTCGCGTTCCCCTACGGCATGTGCCCCGCCTGCGGCGGCAAGCTCGTCGCCGCCGACGCGACGCGCGCCGAGGACGCGCCGTCGATCGACGCCGTGCGCATGGCCTTCGAGATCGAGCTCGGCGGCATGGCGTTCTACGCGCGCGCCTCCGAGCAGGCCGCAGAGCCGCTGCTGCGCGATCTCTTCGGCCGCTTCGCCGAGATGGAGAGGGGCCACATGGCGACGCTCAGCCGCCGCTACCACGTCGATCCCCCCGCGCCCGGCGCCTTCCAGGTCGACCGCGCGGCGATCTACGCCGGCATCGAGAGCCACCCGGACGACCCGGCCAACCTCTTCCGCATCGCCATCGCCTTCGAGGAGCGCGCGGTCGCGTTCTTCGAGGGGCGCGGCGCCGCGGTCGCCGCCGGCTCGCCCGAGGCGCAGCTGTACGCCGAGCTCGCCGCCGAGGAGCGCGAGCACGTCGCGCTGCTCGCGACCGAGCTCGCACGCTGGCAGGCGGGCAAGCCCGGCCTGATCTAAGAGGGGCTCAGGCCCGCGGAAGCGGGCAGGGGCCGATGCCGCGCGCGGCGAGCGCACGCTGCACGCGCGCGAGCAGCTCGCGCTCGACGTGCCAGCGCTGCTCGGGCACGACCTTGACCTGAAGGCGCAAGGTCGCGGTCGCCTCGCCGATCGCCACGACGCCGACGACCTCGGGCCCCGCGAGCAGCGAGGGCGCGAGCGCGGCGTCGGCCACGGCGCCCGCGGCTGCCTCGGCGAGCGCAGCGAGCGCGACGTCGAGCGGCGCGTCGCGCGAGACCGGCACGTCGACGACCGTGCGCGACCACGCGCTGGTGAGGTTGGTCACGAGCTGGATCGAGCCGTGCGGCACGACGTGCACCGCGCCGTCGTGCGCGCGCAGCACCGTGACGCGCATCGTGATCTCCTCGACGGTGCCCGACGCCGAGCCGATCTTCACGACGTCGCCGATGGCGTACTGGTCCTCGAGCAGGATGAAGAAGCCCGCGAGGTAGTCCTTGACGACGTTCTGCGCGCCGAAGGCGAGGGCCGCGCCGACGACGCCGGCGCCCGCGAGGATGGGGCCGACGTTGATGGTCAGCTCGCCGAGCGCCGCGATGGCCACCAGGCTCCAGATGACGACGCGCGCGACGCTGGTGGCGAAGTTGATGAGCGTGACGGCGCGCTGCCGGCGCTCCTTGCGCTCGCGCCCCCCCGTGGCGTCGGCGAGCTTGGCGGCGTAGCGCCGCGACACCGCGCGCGCGCCGACCTCGAGCCCGACGCCGCACACGAGCAAGATCGCGATGCGCGCGACGGGCGCCCAGTCGGCGTAGGGGCGGAGGCTGTCGGCGAGGGGGGACAAGGCGGCTCGGATGCTAGCGTCGCGCCTCGCGGGCGGAGGGGGTAAAATGAAGGATGCGTCGCGCCGCACGCGGGGCTACCACCCTGAGGACCGCGCCGTGAGCCCCCTTCCGAGCGTCCTGTTCGCCGCGTCCGAGTGCGCGCCGTTCGCCAAGAGCGGCGGGCTCGGCGACGTCGTCGGCGCGCTGCCCATCGCGCTGCGCGAGCGCGGCCACGACGTGCGCGTGGTCTTGCCCCGCTACGGCTTCATCGACACGCGCGGCATGCGGCGCCACGAGGCGCCCCTCGGCGTGCCGCTCGGCGCGAGCGAGGCCTGGTGCGCGGTGTACGAGACGACGCTGCCCGGCTCCGACGTGCCGCTCTACCTCATCGAGCACGACGCGCTGTTCGCGCGCCCGTACCTCTACGACCCCGTCGGCGGCTGGTCGCACGACAACTTCGCGCGCTTCACCTGCCTGTCGCGCGCCAGCTTGCAGCTCTGCAAGTACCTCGGGTTCATCCCCGACGTGGTGCACGTGCACGACTGGCCCACCGCGCTCGTGCCGGTGCTGCTCAACACCGTCGAGGCCTCGGGGCCCCTCGCCGCGACGGCCACCGTGCTCACCGTCCACAACCTCGCCTACCAGCCCCACTTCGCCGCCGCCGAGCTCGACCTCGCGGGCGTCGGGTGGGGCGTGTTCCAGGAGCAGGGGCTCGCCGACCAGGGGGCGATCAACCCGCTGAAGGGTGGGCTCTGGCACGCGACGATGCTCACCACGGTGTCGCCGCGCTACGCCGACGAGGTGCGCACGCCGGCGATGGGCGCGGGGCTCGATCACGTGCTGCGCTACCGCGGCGCCGACCTCGTCGGCATCCTCAACGGCATCGACGAGCGCGTGTGGGACCCGCGCGCCGACCCGCACCTGCCCGCGCGGTTCGACGCCGCCGACCTGAGCGGCAAGACGGTGTGCAAGCGCGCGCTGCAAGACGACCTCGGCCTCGCGCCCGAGCCGCTCACGCCCATCGTAGGCATCATCGCGCGGCTCGCCGAGCAGAAGGGCATCGACCTCGTGCTCGCCTGCCTCGACCGGCTGCTCGCGCTCGACCTGCAGCTCGCCGTGCTCGGCGCCGGCGACCCCGCGCTCGAGCGCGAGCTGCTCGCCGCCGCCGCCACGTACCCCGGTCGCGTCGGCGTGCGCATCGGCTTCGACGAGCGCGTCGCGCACCGCATCGAGGCCGGCGCGGACATGTTCCTCATGCCGTCGCGCTTCGAGCCCTGCGGCCTCAACCAGATGTACAGCCAGCGCTACGGCACGCTGCCCATCGTGCACGCGGTCGGCGGCCTCGACGACACCGTCGAGGACTTCGACCCCGCGCGCGGCACCGGGACGGGCTTCAAGTTCCACCCCGCGACCGCCGACACGGTGCTCGCCGCGGTCGACCGCGCGTGCGAGGTCTGGAGCGAGCGCCCGCTCGTGTGGCGCGCGATGCAGCGGCGCGCGATGACGACGCCGTTCGGCTGGGACCGCGCCGCCGAGCGCTACGACGAGGTCTACCGCTGGGCGCTCGAGCGCCGTCGCTGGTGGTGAGCGCGCGACCTCGGCGCGCCGAGCGGCTCACACGGGCATGAAGCGGTCGAGCGCCGCGCGGCTCAGACGAGGATGAAGTTGTTGAGCGCCGCGACGAGCACGCCGACGATGCTCTCGCCCGCGATGCCGCCGGCGGCGATCGGCACGAGGAAGCGCTCGGCCCACACCGGCGCGACCTTGCGCGTGACGTCGGCGAACGCCGCGCCCGCGAACATCGCGAGCGGGTAGAAGAAGGGCAGCACCATGCCGAGGCCGAGCCCGGTGGCCGACGGCACGAAGCGCTTCCACGACTTCGGAACCCACGCCTCGGCGAGCGCGAGCGCGACGCCCGCCGCGCCGCCGACGAAGATCGCGTGGCGCGCCATCGGGTGGAGGTTGGCCAGGCCGTACTTGAAGACCTCGGCCACCGCCTTCCACTGCTGCGCGCCGGGGGCGGCGAACGCCGGGTCGTGGCCGGCCGTGCCCGTCAGCGCCGTCGCGTCGGGCACCAGCGCGTACCAGCAGAGCACCGTCGCGACCGTGCCGGTGACGATGCCGAGCGCCTGCGCGAGGAACTGACGGCGCGGGTTGGCGCCGAGCAGGTAGCCGCTCTTGAGGTCGTTGAGCAGGTCGGCCGCCGCGAGCGACGAGCCAGACGTGATGCCCGCGGTCATGAGGTTGGCCGTCGAGCTCTGGGGGATGAGCACGCCGTAGGTCAGCTGCATGATCTTGCCGAGCGCGCCGCCCGGCGTGATGTCGCTCTCGCCCGTCGCGCGGCAGGCCACGAGCCCGAGCGCGAAGGTCATGACGACGGCGAGCGCGCCGAGGTGCGGAGGCACCTCGAACCAGCGCGCGGCGACGAAGATGACGCCGCCGCCGGCGAAGAGCGTGCCGCCCCAGAACCAGGAGCTCGGCACCTCGACGTCGCGCGGATCGACGCCCGACGAGGTGAGCTCCCCCTCGCCGCCGCCCGAGCGCAGCCCCTGGAACGCGCGCGCGATCGTGCGCCACTGCAGCGCGAAGCCGGTCAGCCCGCTCGCCACGAGCAGCGGCGCGCCGTACCAGACGCCGATCTCCTTCCAGGCCGTCGCGGGGCGCGTCGCGGCGGTGACGAGCCTGCCGGCTGCGTTCGTCCACGTCGCCTCGATCGCGACCGGCGCGATGCAGGTCGCGAGCACGAGCCCACCGACGACCATCCACGCCGTGATGCGCACGCCGACGATGATGCCGGCGAAGACGAGCACGGCGCTGTGGTCGAGCTTGATCTGGTAGTCCGACAGGTTCCACGTCTTGCCGCCGGCGTGCAGCATGCGCTCGGTCCAGCTCGCCGGCAGCGCGCGCCCGAGGCCGTCGAACACGTTCGACTGCCCGGGCAGCAGCGGCTCCTTCGACGCCTTGCCCGCCGCGTCGATGACCTTCCTGACGTTGAGGTCCTTGAGCAGCGGCACGAGCGCGCCGAACGCCGCCGTGGCGAACAGCACGCGCGCCTTGACCAGCGCCTCGGCGCCGCGGCTGTAGAGGCCTTGCAGCGTGACCGCCGCGGCCGTCCCCGAGGGGAACGTGAGCCGCTCGCGGTTGATCATGTTGCGCTTCATCGGGATGGCGAGCGTGACGCCGAGCGCCGCGAGGAAGAACACCCAGAGGCCGAGCACGTACCAGGGAAGCTGCGTGCCGCCGGGGCGATCGGAGGTGACCGAGAGCATGAGCATCGCGGGGATGGCCGACACGACCGTGTTGCCCGTCGCGTAGCCCGCCGACGACGCGGTCGACTGCATGCAGTTGTTCTCGAGGATCGTCAGCCCCGACTTGGTGAGGCCGACGCGCTGCAGCGCGCCTCCGATGGCGAACGAGAGGATGCACGCCGTCAGCGCGACGCCGAGGAACCAGCCCGTCTTGAGCCCGATGTAGACGTTGGTGAACGAGAGGAAGAAGCCGAGCACGGTGCCCATCACCACCGCGCGCACCGTGAGCTGCGGCACGCCGTCGCCGCGGTAGACGCGCTCGTACCAGGCGCGCTCGTCGAGCGTGAGCACCTCCTCGGGCGAGATGTCGAGCGGGCGGCAGCGGGCGATTTCCTCGGGGGTGACCGGGGGCTTCTGGAACAGGGGCATCGGGGTGGCCTCGGGGGGAGCGGGGGCGCACCCGGGAGGTCACGGGTTCGGCGGCTCCGCGTCAAGCGCCGCGAGCTCGCGCTCGATGGCCGCCCGCTCGTGCGCCAGGTAATCGCGCACCGCGCGGTCGAGGCGCGGGTGGCCGAGCAGGTGCGCGCTCGCCGTGCGCGTCGGCGCGAAGCCGCGCACGCGCTTGTGCTCGCCCCCCGCGCCGGGCTCGAAGCGCGCGAGGCCCCGCCCGATGGCCTCGTCGATCGCGTGGTAGTAGCAGACCTCGAAATGCAGGAACGGGCGCTCCTCGGCGGCGCCCCAGTAGCGCCCGTAGAGCACGTCGTCGCTCCTCAGGTTGAACGCCCCCGCCACCAGGCGCGCCCCCTCGCGGGCGACGACGATCTCGACCGCGTCGCCCATCGTGGCGCACACCTCCTCGAAGAAGGCGCGCGTCAGGTACTGCTGGCCCCACTCGAACTTCTCGACCGTGGCGACGTAGAAGCCGTACATCGCGTCCACCACGCGCGGCGTGAGCAGCTCGCCCGTGAGCGTCTCGACGACGAGCCCCGCGTCGCGGATCGCGCGGCGCTCGCGGCGGATCTGCGTGCGCTTCTTCGACGGCAGGGTCGCGAGGAAGTCCTCGAACGAGCCGAAGCCCTGGTTGTGCCACTGGTACTGGATGCCGATGCGCGTCGCGAGGCCTGCGTCGCCCCACGCCGCGGCCTCGTCGAGCGACGGGAACAGGACGTGCGCGCTCGACACGTCGCCCGCGGCGACGAGCTGGCGAAAACCCTGGGCGAACGCGCGCGCGACGTGGGCGCGATCGGCGCCGGGGGCGAGCAGCAGGCGCGGGCCGGTCGCCGGCGTGAAGGGCACCGCGAGCACGAGCTTGGGGTAGTACTCGGCGCCCATGCGGTGCGACGCGTCGGCCCACGCGAAGTCGAAGACGAACTCGCCGTGGCTGTTGGCCTTGAGGTAGGCCGGCGCCGCGGCGATCAGCCTGTCGCCGTCGTGCAGCGTGAGGTGGTGCGGCCGCCAGCCGCGCTCGGGCACCGCGCAGCCGGTCTGCTCGAGCGCGTCGAGCCAGCGAAAGCGGAGCATCGGCGGCGCGGCCGGGCCGAGCAGCGCGTCCCACGCCGCCTCGCCGATCGCGCGCATCGACGGGTGCACCGAGAGCGTGAGCATGCGCGTCGCGAGCGTAGCAGGGGCGCCGCGGCCGGCCGCCGAGCCCGAAGGCGCCTACCGGCTCGCCGCGACCTGCGCTACGAGCAGCGTCTCCCGATGCGCGCCTCCCTGCCCTGCCTCGCCGCGCTCGCCCTCTCGGCGTGCGCCCACCCGCTCGTCGAGCCCGCCGGCCCGCCTGCGCCGCCGCCCCCCTCGTCTGCCTCGCTCGCGGCGCCCGCCGCTGCGCCCGCCGACCCGCTCGACGCGCTCGATGGCGACGAGGGGATGTGGACGTTCGACGCCTTCCCCTCGGCGCGCGTCGAGAAGCTGCACGGCTTCGCTCCCAGCGCCGCGTGGCTCGAGCACGTGCGCCTGTCGTCGGTGCGCGTCGGCGGCGCGTCGGGCAGCCTGGTGTCGGCGCGCGGGCTGGTGATGACCAACCACCACGTCGCGCACCGGTGCGTCGAGCAGCTCTCGTCGAAGGGCCACGATCTCGTCGCCGACGGCTTCCTCGCGGGCCGCGACGCCGACGAGCGACGCTGCCCCGACCTCGAGGTGCTCGAGCTGCTCGAGATCCGCGACGTGACCGAGCGCGTCACGGGCGCGACGCGCGGCAAGGACGACGCGTCGTTCCACGCCGCGCAGAAGGCCGAGCTCGCGGCCATCGAGAAGGAGTGCGCGGGGGACGCGGCCGACACGCGCTGCGACGCGATCAGCCTCTGGCACGGCGGGCGCTTCCACCTCTACCGCTACAAGCGCTGGCAGGACGTGCGGCTCGTGTTCGCGCCCGAGTTCGGCGCCGCGTTCTTCGGCGGCGACCCCGACAACTTCTCGTTCCCGCGCTTCGACCTCGACGTCGCGTTCGTGCGTGTCTACGAGGCGGGCGCGCCGGCCGCGACGCCGCACCACCTCGCCTGGTCGCGCGAAGGCGCGAAGGCGGGCGACCTCTCGTTCGTCTCGGGCCACCCCGGCGCGACCTCGCGCGGGCTCTCGGTCGCCGAGCTCGCCTGGCAGCGCGACGTGGCGCTGCCCGCGCGCATCGCGCGCCTGCACGAGATGCACGGCATGCTCGCCGAGTACCAGCAGCGCGGCCCCGAGGCGCGCCGCACCGCCGAGGGCACGCTCTTCGGCCTCGAGAACGGCCTGAAGGCCCTCGAGGGGCGCCTGCTCGCGCTGCGCGATCCGAAGCTGATGGCGACCAAGCAGGCCGCCGAGGCGAAGCTGCGCGCGCGCGTCGCGGCCGACCCCGCGCTCGCGGCGACCGCGGCCTCGTGGGGCGACGTCGATCGCGCGCTCGAGCGCCTGCGCCTCGTGCGCCCGCGCTACGACTACCTCGAGCGCGGGGCGGGCCTCTGGTCGACGCTGTTCGGGCACGCCCGCACGCTCGTGCGCGCCGCCGACGAGCTGCCCAAGCCCAACCGCGAGCGCCTGCGCGAGCTGGGCGACGCCGCGCTGCCCGCCGTGCGCCAGACGCTCGCGTCGCCCGCGCCCATCGCGAGCGAGCTCGAGATCGAGCAGCTGACCCTCTCGCTCACGCTGCTGCGCCAGGAGCTCGGCGCCGACGACGAGGCGGTGCGCCGCGTGCTCGGCCCCGCCTCGCCGCGTGAGGTCGCCACGCGCGCCGTGCGCGGCACGAAGCTCGCCTCACCGAAGGTGCGCGCCGCGCTCCTGGCCGGGGGCAAGGCCGCCGTCGCCGCGTCGAGCGACCCGATGATCGCGCTCGCGCAGAGCGTCGACGAGGCCGCGCGCGCCGCGCGCCGCCGCTTCGAGCAGGAGGTCGAGGGGCCGCTCGATCGCGCCTCGGAGGCGATCGCGCGCGCGCGCTTCGCGCTCGACGGCGCGAGCGGCTACCCCGACGCGACGCACACGCTGCGCCTCGCGTTCGGCACGGTCGCGGGGTGGACGGAGGGGGAGCGCGCGATCGCGCCGTTCACCACGTTCGGCGGCGCGTTCGAGCGGCACACCGGGCGCGCGCCGTTCGCGCTGCCCCCGCGCTGGCTCGCCGCGCGCGGCAAGCTCGACCTCTCGACGCCGTTCGATCTCGTGACGACCCACGACATCATCGGCGGCAACTCGGGCTCGCCCCTCATCGACCGCGACGCGCGCGTCGTCGGCCTGGTGTTCGACGGCAACCTGCCCGGTTTGGGCGGCGACTACCGCTACGACGGCCGCCGCGACCGCGCCGTCGCGGTCGACGTGCGCGCGCTGCGCCACGCGCTCGACCGCGTGTACGGTGCGGGGCGGGTGCTCGGAGAGATCGCCGCGAAGGGGGACTGAGCGCCGAGGCCGACGCCTGCGGCGCTCAGCCCTCGCTACCGATGTCGTCGCAGAGCG
>CAITLX010000199.1 GCA_903893335.1 uncultured delta proteobacterium
GGGCGTACCGCGCGCGCGACGAGCTCGCGGTCGGTGGAGCGCTCGAGCCGCGCGAGCTCCCCGAGCCGATGGCTCGCTCGCTCGGCCAGCGCGGCCAGCCGGCTGCGCTCGGCGTCGGTGAACGTGCGCTCCTTGACGTCGATGGCGCAGAGCGCGCCGAGCACCGAGGTGCCGACCCCCACCGGCTCGCCGATGTAGGCCCGGATGCCGTAGCGCTCGACGAGCTCCTGCGGCACGCGCTCGTCGGAGAGCGCGTCGCGCACCTCGAAGCGGCGCCCGTCACGGACGACGAACTGGCAGAACGACGCGTCGCGATCGGTGGACCGCGCCACCTCGAGGTCGGGCGGCAACCCGACGTGCGCGCGGAAGAACTGCGTGCGCTCGAGCACCAGCGACACGAGCGCGAGGGGCGTGTGGAGCGCCTCGGACACCTCGCGCACCACGTCCTGCAAGACCGGGTCGAGCTCGGCGTCGAGCACGCCACCCGTGGCCACCGCGAGCCGGTCGCCGCTCTCCTGCCCCAACACGTCGATTCGCTGCATGGCTTCCTCTCGCACCCGACCCTACACCGCGCACGCCGAAGCGCACGCCCCCGCCCGCTCTTTTCCAGCACTGCGGCGGCACGTGACGAATGGCGTCAGACCCCTGACGGCGCCTCGGCCAAACGTCCGAGGGGAGACCCCGCACGACGCTCTCGACGGAGCGCTCGCAGCGGCGCAGGCGGCGCGCGAATGCCCCGAGACGAGACCGCTCGCCCCGCACGATCCCGGAACGGTACGGGGGATGCACTAGGCCTCCGCCGTGAGCGGATCGCCCAACTTGAACCTCCACGACGACGCGGGTGCCAACACCGGCCCGGCGCAAACCCTGCACCGCGTGAGCGGCGCGCTGGCCGATCACGTGGGCGAGGCGCGCTCGGAGCTGGAGCAAGCCCTCGGGGTGATGCGCTCGGCGGTGGCGGCGCTGTACGAGGGCTTCCGCGTGCTCGACCAGCAGACGCGCGCGCAGCAGACCGAGGTCGCCGAGCTCGTCGCGGCGCTCTCGGACGACGCGCGCGCCCGCGACGTCATCAGCGTGCGCCAGGCCGTGCGCGAGACGCTCGACGTGGTCAACGACCTGGGCCGCAGCCTCGGCGCGCTGGCCGACGACGGCCGCGAGAACTCCGAGAGCCTCGAGCAGATCTCGCGCCAGCAAGAGGGCGTCTTCGAGTCGCTCGCCGGCATCGACCGGATCGCGCAGCAGAGCCGCGTGCTCGCCCTCAACGCGACGATCGAGGCGCACCGCGCCGGCGAGAAGGGGCGCGCCTTCGGCGCCGTCGCCAGCGAGATGTCGGCGCTGATGAAGGACACCATCGCCTTCAACGAGCACGTCTCCGAGCAGCGCGACGTGGCGCGCGAGTCGATGCGGGTCATCCAGAGCGGCGTCGGCCAGCGCCTCGCGACCGACGTCGAGGCGGCGCGCGCCGCGAGCTCGCGCATCGAGAGCCTGGCCGAGCAGCTTCAGCGCCTCGACCGCACGATGTCCGAGCGCGTCACCCGCCTCGCCGACGCGACCACCGCCGTGCACGGCGCCGTGGGCGAGGCCGTGCGTGGATTGCAGTTCGAAGACATCGCGAGCCAGCTGCTCGCCCGCGTCGGCGACCGCCTGGTCGGCATCGAGCAGGTCGGCCTCGCCCTGCGCGAGGCCAGCGCCGGCGACGCCGCGCGCCTGATCTCCCTCGCTCCCGAGGCGCTCCGCGCCGACGGCGCCGAGGCCAAGGACCACCGCCCCGTCCACCAGACCAACGTGGATGCGGGGAGCGTGGAGCTGTTCTGACGTGCGAACGGGGAACGACCCGGCGGAGGTGTGACGTGCGCGAATCGACCCGACATCCGAAACGAGCCTCGAGCGCAGACCCGCGCCGCGCGGCCACCTCGTGGCAGCCGCGAGGCGCACGATGAGCCGCACGATCCTCGTCGTCGACGACTCGCTGTCGATGCGCCAGATGGTGAGCCACACGCTCGAACAGGCAGGCTACGCCGTGAAGGCGGCCGTCAATGGCCGCGAGGGGCTCGAGGTCGCGCAAGCCAATGCGGTCGACCTCGTGGTGACCGACGTGAACATGCCCGAGATGGACGGCATCGCCCTCGTGCGCGCTCTGCGCGCCGAGCCCAACCACCGCTACACCCCAATCCTGGTGCTCACGACCGAGTCGACCGACACGAAGAAGGCCGAGGGCAAGGCCGCCGGCGCCACCGGCTGGCTCGTCAAGCCCTTCTCCCCCGACCAGCTGCTCAAGGTCGTCACCAAGGTGCTGCCGTGAAGTCGCGGCGCCCCACCGCACGTCCCGAAGAGAGGCCCCCCATGTTGCTCAAGCTCCACGACAAGCTGACGATCGCCAGCGCCGACGAGCTCAAGGCGACGCTCGTCGCGGCGCTCGACGGCGGCGGCGACATCCTGCTCGACGCCACCGCCGTCGAGCAGATCGATCTGACCGGGCTGCAGCTGCTGTTCGCCGCGCACAAGACCGCGGTGCGCAACGGAAAGACCTTCGCCTTCGCCGAGGGCGCCGCGAGCGAGGTCATCGACCTCGCCGCGCTGCGCGCCGGCTTCGCGCGCGACGCCGACGACTCGAACACCAGCCTGTGGCTGCGGAGGTCTCATGAGCACGCCTGACCCGACGAGCGCGATGGAGCAGTTCGCCGCCACCTTTCGCGAGGAGGCGGCCGACCTCTTGACCGACGTCGAGACGACGCTGCTCGCCCTCGAGACGAGCCCGGACGACCCGGACCTCATCGCGCGCGCCTTCCGCGCGCTGCACACCATCAAGGGCTCGAGCGCGATGTTCGGCTTCACCGACATCACCACCTTCGCCCACGCGCTCGAGACGACCTTCGACGAGGTGCGCAAGGGCAACATCGCCGTCACCCCCGCGCTCGTGAGCCTCGCGCTCCAGGGCAAGGACCTCATCCGCTCGATGCTCGACGGCTCCGGCGCCGACACCAAAGAAGCCTGCGCCGAGGTCATCCACGCCCTGCGCGAGATGGACGTGGCCGCCCAGCCGCCCGCACCGGCAGCACCGCGCGTCTCCGCGCCTCGCCCGCCCGACCCGCCGGCAGTAGCGAAGACGTACCGCGTGGCGTTCCAGCCGCAGGCAGACCTCCTGAAGGACGGGACCAACCCGCTCGGGCTCTGGACGGAGCTGCTCGAGCTCGGCTCGGGCGAGGTCGTCGCCACCACCGACCAGATCCCGCCGCTGCACGACCTCGTACCCGACGCCTGCTACGTCGCCTGGGACGCCGTCCTCACCACGCAGAAGGACGAGGCCGCCCTGCGCGACGTCTTCCTCTTCGTCGAGGACCGCGGCGCGCTGACGATCACGCTCGCCGACGACGGCGAGAGCGACACCGAGGACGACAAGAAGCTCGGGCAGATCCTCATCGAGCGCGGCTCGATCCGCCCCGAGCAGCTGCAAGCCGCGCTGGCCGCCCAGCCTCGCCTCGGCACCATCCTCACCGTCGGCGGCACCGTCGCGCCCGACCAGGTCGCCGCCGCGCTGGCCGAACAGCGCGTCACGCGCCAGGCTCGCGCCGAGCGCGCCGCCGGCGCGCCCGTGGACGCCGCCGCGAGCGTGCGCGTCGCGGCCGACAAGCTCGACGACCTCGTCGATCTCGTCGGCGAGCTCGTCATCGCGCAGTCGCGCCTCACCCAGGTCGCCGCGAGCCGCGACGACCTCGAGCTGGTGGCGATCGCGGAGGACGTCGAGCGCCTCACGGCCGATCTCCGCGACAACACGCTCAACCTGCGCATGGTGCCGATCGGCTCCACGTTCAACCGGTTCAAGCGCCTGGTGCGCGACCTCTCGACCGAGCTCGGCAAGCAGATCGATCTCGTCACCGACGGCGCCGAGACCGAGCTCGACAAGACCGTCATCGAGCGACTCGGCGACCCGCTGGTGCACATCATTCGCAACAGCTGCGACCACGGCATCGAGTCGCCCGCCGACCGCGAGGCCAGCGGCAAGCCGCCGACCGGCACCGTGCGGCTCGCGGCCTACCAGTCGGGCCCCAACGTCATCATCGAGATCCACGACGACGGCGCAGGGCTCGACGTCGAGGCGATCCGCGAGAAGGCCATCGCGCGCGGGCTCATGGCCGCCGACGCCTCTCTCTCGGAGGGCGAGCTCTTTCAGCTCGTCTTCCTCGCCGGCTTCTCCACCGCCAAGTCCGTCTCCGTCGTCTCCGGGCGCGGCGTGGGCATGGACGTGGTCAAGCGCTCGATCGACGCGCTCCGCGGCACCGTCGAGCTCAAGAGCAAGCGCGGCGCGGGCACGACGCTCCGCATCAAGCTCCCGCTGACCCTCGCCATCATCGACGGGCTGCTCGTGTCGGTCGGCACCGGGCGCTACGTGCTGCCCATGTCGCTCGTCGAGGAGTGCGTCGAGATCAGCCGCGCGCAGGTCGAGGAGGCGCGCGGCGCCCACCTCGTACCCGTCCGCGGCGAGCTGGTGCCGTACATGCGCCTGCGCGAGTGGTTCCACGAGGAGGGGGAGCAGCCCCTCGTCGAGCAGATCGCCATCGCCAGCACCGAGGGGCGCCGCTTCGGCTTCGCCGTCGACGACGTCATCGGCCAGCACCAGACCGTCATCAAGACGATGGGGCGAATGTACGGCGACACCGAGGGGCTCGCCGGCGCGACCATCCTCGGCGACGGCACCGTCGCGCTCATCGTCGACGTCGCAGGCGTCATTCGCAACGCCATCCCCGCGGGGCCGCCGCCGAGCTGACCCGCGCCACGCACTCCACGACCGGGCACCGGCGCTCCTGCCGACGCAAGGCCGTCGAACCACGAAGTCTCGAGCCACGAAACCATTGTTGTTGCGGACGACCGAGCGCTCCCCGGGGGGTGCGCCTGGGGAGCCGTCACGCGAGTGAAAGGGTACGTCGATGTTCACCGAAATCAAGCTGGGAATGCGGGCGCTGATGGCCATCGGACTGGTAGTCCTGCTGACCATCGGAATGGGAATCTACAACGTGGGTCGCCTGCGCGCGGCCGACGAGTCGGACACCATCCTGTTCGAGCAGAACCTGGTGCCGGCCGAGGCCGTCGGCGACCTGCGCGCCTCGGTGAACCGGGCCCAGACCGACCTCCTCGCGTCGCTCCTCGTCGCCGACGACCCCGCGCTTCGAAGCGAGCGGCTCACCAGCGTGCAGGAGCGCCTCCGCGAGGCCGACGAAGCGCACGCGCGGCTCGACAAGGCGATCAAGCTGCCCGAGGTGCGCGCCGAGCTCACCGAGGTGACCCGCCGCTTCCAGACCTGGCACCAGGGCATCGCCGCCGCGGCAGAGAGCGTCGCCCGGGGCAACCATGACGACGTGATCAAGAGCGCCCTCACCGGGTCGATCGCGCGCGAGCTGCAGGCCACGCGCGAGAAGAACACCGCCTTCGGCGACCTGCTCGTCAAGCGCGCGACGGCTCGCTCCGACA
>CAITLX010000200.1 GCA_903893335.1 uncultured delta proteobacterium
CGCGACGGGCGCAGGCCCATCGCCTTCTCGAGGCCGTGCACGGGGAAGGGCGTGTGCGCGTCGAACTCGCGGTAGCCCGCGTCGCGCAGCGCCTCGCACGCCTGGTACAGCTCGGCGGGGCTGACGAACCAGCCGACGACCGCCGCCGACTTCTGCTTGGATTTCTCAGGCATGGGCGGCCTCCGCGTCGTGCGCGTCGTCGCTCTCGTCGCCGTGCCCGTGGCCGTGCGGGTCCGCCTCGGGCAGCACGCCCTTGACCTCGCTGATGGCGATGGCCGGCAGGAACCGGAGGAAGGCGAGGAACGCGGTGAAGAAGAGCCCGAACGTGCCGAGGAACAGCGAGATGTCCCAGATGGTCGGGCGGAAGTACGTCCAGCTCGTCGGCAGGTAGTCGCGGTGCAGGCTCGTCACGATGATGACGAAGCGCTCGAACCACATGCCGATGTTGACGAAGATGCTGAGCACGAACATCGCCGGGATGCTGGTGCGGATCTTCTTGAACCAGAACAGCTGCGGCGAGATCACGTTGCAGCTGACCATCGTCCAGTACGCCCAGGCGTACGGGCCGAAGGCGCGGTTGATGAACGTGAAGCGCTCGTAGTTGTTGCCCGAGTACCAGGCGGTGAAAAACTCGATCGCGTACGCGTACCCGACGATGCTGCCCGTCGTCAGGATGATCTTGTTCATGTTCTCGAGGTGACGCAGCGTCACGATGTTCTCGAGGCCGAACGCCTTGCGCACGATGACCATCAGCGTGACGACCATCGCGAAGCCGCTGAACACGGCGCCGGCGACGAAGTACGGCGGGAAGATCGTCGTGTGCCAGCCGGGGATGACCGACGTCGCGAAGTCGAACGAGACGATGGTGTGGACCGACAGCACCAGCGGCGTCGAGAGGCCCGCGAGGATGAGGTAGGCCTTCTCGTAGTTGAGCCAGTGGCGGTGCGAGCCGCGCCAGCCGATGGCGAAGATGCCGAGGACGACGGCGCGCACGCGGGTCGTGGCGCGGTCGCGCAGCGTCGCGAGGTCCGGCACCAGGCCGACGTACCAGAAGAGGATCGACACCGTCGCGTAGGTCGAGACGGCGAACACGTCCCAGAGCAGCGGGCTCTTGAAGTTGGGCCAGAGCGACATCTGGTTGGGCACGGGGAATACCCAGTAGAGGAGCCAGACGCGGCCGACGTGGAAGGCTGGGTAGATGCCGGCGGCCATGACGGCGAAGATCGTCATCGCCTCGGCGGCGCGGTTGATGCTCGTGCGCCACTTCTGCCGGAACAGGAAGAGGATGGCGCTGATGAGCGTGCCGGCGTGGCCGATGCCGATCCAGAAGACGAAGCCGGTGATGTCCCAGGCCCAGAAGACGGTGTCGTTGAGGCCCCAGACGCCGACGCCGGTGTAGACCAGCTTGCCGAGCGAGCCGGCGAGGATGAGCAACCCCGTGAGCGCCGCCGCGAAGAGGACGAGCCAGCCGCTCGGAGTCTTGCGCTCGACGATGTGCGCGACGCTGTTGGTGACCGACGCGAAACCCGCGCCGCCCAGGATCAGCGGCGAGCGCTCAGCCGGGTTGGAGTCGTCGGTGTTCGTGAGAGGAGCGGCGTGAGCCTTTGCGCTGCTCATGCGGTCTCGAGCTCCGGGTTCGGGTTGCGGACCTTCGCGAGGTAGTGCACGCGCGGTCGCACGTTGATCTCCTCGAGCAGGCGGTAGGTGCGCGGGCTCTCGATGACCTTCGAGACCTTGCTCGAGGCGTCGTTGAGGTCGCCGAAGTGGATGGCCGAAGTCGGGCACGACTGCTGGCAGGCGGTCACGACCTCGGCGTCGCGCAGGCGCTCGCGCTGCTCGCGGTGCGCGCCGATCTTCGCCTCGTTGATGCGCTGGATGCAGAAGGAGCACTTCTCCATGACGCCTCGTGCGCGCACGGTGACGTCCGGGTTGAACTGCATCTTGTGCGTCTCGGGCACGTCCATCTGGTAGTTGAAGTAGTTGAAGCGCCGCACCTTGAAGGGGCAGTTGTTGCCGCAGTATTTGGTGCCGATGCAGCGGTTGTAGGCCATGTCGTTGGTGCCTTCGACGCCGTGCACCGTCGCGCCGACGGGGCACACCTGCTCGCACGGCGCGTTCTCGCAGTGCTGACAGGTCACCGGCTGCGTGACCGAGCGCGGGTCGTCCGGCGTGCCCTCGAAGTAGCGATCGAGGCGAAGCCAGTGCATCTCGCGCGAGAGCAGGACGCCCTCGGGGCCGACGACGGGGATGTTGTTCTCGGCCTGGCAGGCGACGACGCACACGCCGCAGCCGAGGCAGGCGTTGAGGTCGATCGCCATTCCCCACTTGTGGCCGTTGTAGGTGAAGGCGGGCCACATCTGACCCTGGTCCTCGGCCTCGACGAGCTTCTTGGCGAAGTCGGGGTCCTTCACGAACTCGGCGAGGGTGGCCTCGCGCACCAGCGGGCGCCCCTCCATCTGGAAGTGCTCCTGCGTGCGGGCGATGCGCGCCGGCGTCGCCGACTTGGCGACCGTGCCACTCGCGACGTCGAGCGCGGCGCTCGTGCGCAGGGGGTAGACGTCGACGCCGACGCCGGTGCCGACCTTGCCCGCGACCTTGCGCCCCTGGCCGACGGTGACGTGCACCGTCTTGTCGGCGAGGCCCGGCGCGACGACGACCGGAAGCTCGACCTGCACGCCACCGACCGTCACGATGATGTGCTCGGCGGCGGGGGCGTCGGTGCCCTTGGAGAGGTCGGTCTTCTCGCCGGCCTTCGGCGGAAGCTCGAGCGCGAGCGCCTCGGACAGGCCGAGGTCGCGCGCCGTCGCCGGCGACACGAGGGCGACGTTCGTCCACGTCACCTTGTGCATCGGGTCGGGGAGCTCTTGCAGCCAACCATTGTTGGCGAAGCGGCCGTCCCAGGCGTGCGTGTCGGCCGAGAAGACGACGTCGAAGCCGTCGGTCGGCGCAGCCGCGAGCGCCTTGACGGCGGCTGCGACGGCGGAGGGGGACGCGACGACGGCCTCGCGCGGCAGAGCGCTGCCGGCGATGACGCCGTCGTGCAGCGCGCGGCGCCACTGCTTCTCGTCGTCGGCCACGCCGAACGACTTCTTCCAGGTGGCGCGGACGGCCTCGTACGCCTTGTGCCGGTCGCCGAGCAGCGCGCGGACGACCTCGATCTCGGTCTTGCCGTCGTAGAGCGGCGCGATGAGCGGCTGCACGATCGACGCGGTGCCGTCCTCGGCGCGCACGTCGCCCCACGACTCGAGGAAGTGGGCGCGGTTCAGGTGCCAGGTCGAGGCGGCGCTCGTCTCGTCGACGTGCGTCGCGACGTGCACCGAGAGCTTGGCGGCGCCGAGCGCGCGCGCGAAGCCCGCGTCGGCGGGCGCGTCGAACACGGGGTTGCCGCCGAGCACGACGACCGTGTCGATGGCGCTTCCGAACGACTTCGCGAGCTCGACCAGCGCGGTCGCGCCGTCGGCGAGGTCGTCGAAGGGGGCGACGTGGGAGACCGTCGCGCCGACGTTGCCGAGCGCCGCATTGACGAGGTGGACGACGGCGTGCGCCGCGGCGGGCTGGCGATCGCCGAGCACGACGAGCGACGCGCCCTTGTTCGCGAGGAGATCCTTTGCAATCGAGGCGGCCCACTTCGCGGCCTCGGGCGAGAGCTTGCCCTTGGCTCCCGCGGCGGCCGTGAGGTCGCCGAGGTCGAGCCCCTGCTTGCCGAGCTCGGCGGCGAGGGCGAACGCGAAGGCCGGGATCTGCCGGCTCTGCAGGCGCAGGCGGTGATCGGCGCTCGCGCCCGTCACGCTGAAGTTGCTCTCGACCGCGTAGAGGCGGTTCATCTTGCCGGGGGCGACGCGGGCGTCGCTGCGCCCCTCGGCGAAGCCGCGGGCGCCCTTGACGTGGCTCCCCTCGGCGTGGAGGAAATCGCTGTCGAGCGCGACGAGGACCTTCGCCTTGGCGGTGTCGCGCACCGAGTCGAGCGGCTTGCCGAACGCGAGCCGCGCACCCTCGCGCGCGTTGCGCCGCGAGAAGGGCTCCCAGCGCACGACCTTGGCGGCCGGAAGCTCGCGCTGCAGATCGGCGAGCGCCGCGGCGAGGGTCGGCGACCTCTGGCCGTCCACGATGACGGCGAGGCCCTTGCCGCCGCGAGCCTTGAGCTGCGCGCCGAGCTGACCGAGGAAGGCCGCGGCCTCCTCCCAGGTGCGGGCGGCGCCCTTCTCGGTCGGGTGCTGGCTGCGATCGGGATCGTAGAGGTCGAGCACCGACGCCTGGGCGTAGAGCCCGGTCGCCCCGAGGCTCTCGGGGTGGCGCGGGTTGCCCTCGATCTTGGTCGGGCGGCCGCCGTGGCTCTCGACGAGCAGGCCGAAGGCCGTGCCGTGGAATGCAAACGCCGTCGCGTAGTGCAGCGGGCGGCCGGGGACGATCTCCTCGGGCGCGTGCGCGTACGGGAGGATCTTCTCCTCGGGGCGGCGGCAGCCGGTCATGCTCGCGAGCGCCGCGGTGGCGCCGAGGATGCCGAGGAAGCCGCGGCGCGAGAAGGCCGCCGGGGGCTCGCTCGCGTCGTCGGGGAACTCGCGCAGCAGGCTCTCCTGGAACGCGGGCGACCCGGCGCGCTCGGACAGGCTGCGCCAGTAGTCCTTGCCCGACGTGTCGCGGGCATACAGGAGGGGGAGACGCTTCATCGGTGGCACCCGGAACAATGCAGGGGGGGATTGACCTGCCGCTTGGAGTCCTTGGTGATCGCGGCGACCACGGTGCCGTCGGGCGGCGGCTGCCAGTCCATCTTCGTCAGCTCGGCCTGCGTGCGGAGGTTGGGCCCCGCGTTGCGGTGGCAATCGAGGCACCAGCCCATCGTCAGGGGCTGCACCTGCCGGACGGTCACCATCTGGTCGATGCGGCCGTGGCACGTCGAGCAGCCGACGCCGGCGGCGAGGTGCGCGCTGTGGTCGAAGTAGACGTAATCGGGGAGGTTGTGGACCCGCACCCAGGGCAGGGGCTGGTCGGTCGCCCAGCTCTCGCGCACCGGCAGCAGCTTCACGCTGTCGGTCCGCACCTTGGAGTGGCAGTTCATGCACGTCTGGGTCGGCGGCACGGCGGCGTAGCTCGAGCGCTCGACGCTCGAGTGGCAGTACCGGCAGTCCATGCCCAGGTCGCCCGCGTGCAGCTTGTGGCTGTACTCGACGGGCTGGGTCGGCTGGTAGCCGACCTCGAGGTGCTTGTTCGTGCCGTAGTAGCCGATGGCTGCCGAAGCACCGGTGGCGCCGAGCACGACGCAGGCCAGCACGACGGGTGGGAGCCGGTTCGACCACGGAGGGAAGATGTAGCGGCCGGGAGTCACGCGGCGGACCTCTAGATGCATTCGATGCGCGAGATCAAGGATCAGCTTGCCACCGGGTGCGGCAAGTTGCCGCATGTCCGCTCCGCGCCGTCTCGCCCGGGTGCTGGGGGGGCGCGCAGGGAGCTGCCCAGCCGAGGGTGCGAGCGTGCTAGCTTCGGCCGGCGGGAGCGGTGCTCCCGCCGTCGATGAGCAGTCGTCCCCCGTTGGGGACGTAAGAGGGAAGCCGGTGAAATTCCGGCGCGGCCCCCGCCACTGTGACCGAGGACGAAGGCGAGCAATACCACTGGGGCAGCGGACAGCGTCCGCCTCCCGGGAAGGGCTCGCCGGAGGATGATCCGGAAGCCAGGAGACCTGCTGCGCGTCGCCGCCACCTCTATCTCCGCGGGGAAGCGGAGAAGGGATCACGACGATGAAGAAGCACACGGCATGGGCCGGCGTGCGCGCAGATTCTGCGCGGCGCCTCGTTGGGGCTGGGTTGGCGATCGCGGCGGCGCTCGCGGGCACGGCAGGGTGCGCCGACGACGAGGTGGCGCCCCTGACGCCGACGGGCGGAGGGTTCGACGACGCCGCGAGCGACGCGGGCTCGGACGCGGCGAGCGAGGCCGCAGGCGACGCAGCCGACGCACAGGCCGACGCCGCTGCAGACGCGGTCGATGCGACCGACGCGACCGACGGCGCCGCGCCCACTTCCTGGGCCCTGTTCGTCGCGAGCGACTTCGTGACCAACTCCGAGGTGGCCGCGGTCGACGTGACGGCGGGAGCGCTCGGGGGGCGGGCCTCCTTCGCAGACGGCGACACCATCGTCTACGGCAGCGGGCACCGCGGCTTCGCGCTCGAGCGCACCCGCGGCAGGGTCTCGGTGCTCGGGGCGACGAGCCCCTGGACGGTCGACCGGACGATCGACCTCGCCGCGTCGGACGACGCCGGCGTGGGGGGCAACCCCTACGCGGTCGTGGTCGGAGCCGGCGCGAAGGCGTACGTCGTGCGCTACGCGAAGAACGCCGTCGACGTCGTGGACGCCGCGACCGGAGCTGTGACCGGCAGCGTCGATCTCGCCGCCGAGCTCGACGGCGACCCCGATGGCCTGGTCGACGCGTTCGACGCGGCGTACGACCCGACGACGCAGCGGCTCTGGGTCGTGCTGCAGCGCATCGACCAGACGGAGTTCGGCCCCGGGCCCGACTACGTCGGCGCGTGCGCGGCGCGCTTGCCGCGCGTGGTCGCCATCGACACGACGAGCGACACGCTCGTCGACCTCAACGGCGCAGCCGCGGGCACGGCCTGGGAGCTGGTGGGGGCGAACCCCAACGCGCTCGTCGCCGACTTCGCGCACGGCAAGCTCTGGGTCGCCGACGCAGGCTGCTGGGTCGCGGCGGGCGACGCGGGCACCGGGCGCGACCGGCGCGGCGTCGAGGCGCTCGACCTCACGAGCGGCGCGGCGGGCTTCGTCTGGCAGACGACCGACCTCGATCGCGTCTCGGGTCTCATCGTCGTCGGGGCGGGCAGCGCGTTCGTCGGGACGGGCTACCCGCCCGCGTGGCACCCGTGGGACATGACCTCGTCGCCGATCGGCGCCGCCGACGTCGACGTCCCGACGCAGCCGATCGCCGACGGCGCAGGCGCGCTGCTCGGGCTCGCCTCGAGCCCCGACGGCGACGGCGGCACGCGCCTCGACGCGGTCCGCTACGACCCGACGAACCACACGACGACGACCGTCGCGACGGGGGTCTTCTCCTCGTCGGCGTTGACGGCCGTCAGCTCCGCGATGGTGCGCTGAAGCGACCCGAGGGCGCCCGGCTCCGCTCGGAGCCGCGGCGCCCGCGCGGACGCTGGCTCGCGCGCCGCGCGTCGTGTCATGCTCGCGGGCCCGCGTGCACCACGACGACGAACCGACCGACCCGCGCGATCGCGCCGTCGCGGCGATGCTCCTCGTCGGGGTGCTCGCCGCGTACGCGGCGACCAGCGCGCGCACCGTGCTCGGCGGCGACAACGGCGAGTTCGCCACGCTGCTCGCCGACGGGGGCGTCGCGCACCCGCCGGGCTACCCGCTGTTCACGCTGTACCTGCGCGCGATGCGCTGGCTGCCCGCCGCGTCCCCCGCGCACGCCGCGGCGCTCGCGACCGCGCTGCTCGGCGGCGCCTGCGCGTGGGCGCTCTGGGGCGCGTGCCGCGCGTGGGGCGCGTCGCGTGGGGCTGCGACGCTCGCGACGGCGCTGTACGCCGCGTCGCCGCTCGCGTGGAAGCTCGCGACGCACGCCGAGGTGTTCACGCCGAGCGCGCTGCTCGCGGCGGCCATCGTGTGCGCCGCTGGGCCGCTCGCGGGGCCACGCGGCGCGCGGCGGGTCGCGCTGCTCGGGCTGCTCGCGGGGCTCGGGCTGGCCAACCACCACACCGTCGCGCTCGTCGCGCCCATCGGCCTGCTCGGCGTCGCGCGCGGCCTGCGCGAGACCCCGCGCAAGTTCGCGGCCGCGAGCCTCGGGCTCGGCGCGCTCGCGCTCGGGCTCGCGCCCTACGCGGCGCTGGTCTTCGCAGCCCGCTCGGCGGGCGAGCGCTGGGCGTGGGGCGACGCGACGACGCTCGCCGGCCTCTGGCACCACGTCTCGCGCGGCGACTACGGCACGATGCGCCTCGCGATGAGCGACGCGCCGCCCGAGGTGGCGGCGCAGCTCGCGCGCCTGGGCGCCGACCTCGTGCTCGACCTGCTCGCGGCGCCCGCGCTGCTCGCGCTGC
>CAITLX010000201.1 GCA_903893335.1 uncultured delta proteobacterium
CGTTCGCGCAGCCGGTGCTGCGCGACGTGAGCCTGACCGTTCCGAAGGGCTGCCTCTACGGCCTCATCGGCCCCGGCGCGAGCGGCAAGAGCGTGCTCGTGAAGATGCTCGCCGGACTCGTGCGCCCCGGCAGCGGCCGCGTGTTCGTCGACGACCGCGATCTCTTCACGCTCGCCGATCTCGAGCTCACCGCGTTCCGGCTGCGCTTCGGCATGCTGTTCCAGAACAACGCGCTGTTCGACTACATGACCGTCGCGGAGAACATCGCCTTCCCCCTGCGCCGCCTCTCCAGTCTGTCGGAGGACGAGATCCGCGAGCGGGTCGAGGAGCGCCTGCGCGTCGTGTCGCTGCCCGGCTTCGGCGACCGCATGCCCTCGGGGCTCTCGGGGGGCCAGAAGAAGCGCGTCGGGGTCGCGCGCGCCACCGTCACCCGCGCCGACATCGTGCTGTACGACGAGCCCGCCGCCGGCCTCGACCCGGTCACCTCGCAGAAGATCTTCGACCTGCTGCGCGCCGAGCAGCGCGCAGCGGGCAGCACCGTCGTCATGGTGTCGAGCGACCTCGACCGCCTGCTGACCGTCACCGACCGCGTCGGCATGATGTACCGCGGGCGCCTCGTGTTCGACGGCACCACGGACGAGGCGCGCACGAGCGCCGACCCCTACGTCCGGCAGTTCGTCCACGGACTGCGCGAGGGGCCGCTGTGATCTCGTTTCGCGGCCTGCACAAATCGTTCGGCCCGAAGAAGGTGCTGTCGGGCGTGTCGTTCGACGTCCAGGACGGCGAGGTCTTCTTCATCATCGGCGCCTCGGGCGTCGGCAAGAGCGTGCTCATCAAGCACCTCGTCGGCCTGCTCTACCCCGACGCGGGGGAGATCTGGCTCGACGGCGAGGAGGTCAGCCGCTTCGACGAGACGCGCATGTACGCCGTCCGCATGAAGTGCGCGATGGTGTTCCAGCACGCGACGCTCTTCGACTCGATGACCTGCATCGAGAACGTCGCGCTGCCGCTGCGCAAGCACAAGGCGCTGCGCCCGCGCGAGGCGCTCGACGAGGCCCGCCGCCGCCTCGCGCAGGTGCACATGGAGGAGTTCGGCGACCGCTACCCCGCCGAGCTCGGCGACGGGATGCGCAAGCGCATCGCGATCGCGCGCGCGCTGACCCTCGACCCCCGCTACGTGCTCTTCGACGAGCCCACCACCAGCCTCGATCCGGTGAGCGCGCGTCGCGTCGATCACCTCATCCGCGAGCTGTCCGACACGCTCGGCGTGACCAGCATCGTCGTCTCGCACGACCTCACCTCCATCTTCTCCATCGCCGACCGCATCGTCATGCTCTACCGCGGCGAGGTGCGGATGATCGGCACGCGCGCCGAGCTCACCGCGTCGCCCGACCCGGTGGTCGATCAGTTCATCCACGGCCGGGCCACCGGGCCCATGGAAACCTGATGCTTAGGAACGCGGGCCACTTGGGGTACAAACGAAAGCCGTGAGCCAGCCGTCGATCGAAACCAAGGTGGGGATGCTCATCCTCGTGGCGGTCGGCCTCCTCGCGGCGTTCGTCGTCGTGATGGGGGGCGTCAACTTCCAGCCCAGCACGGCGATCTACATCGACTTCGACAACCCGGGCGGGCTTCAGCCGGGAGCGCCCGTGAAGATCGCGGGCGTCAAGGTCGGCACCATCACCGAGATCCAGTTCCGCGGCGGCGAGCCGGTGGCGGTCGGCACGCGCCCCTCGCTGGTGCGCGTGCGCGCGCAGGTCGAGCGCCGCTACCAGAAGAGCATCCACGACGACGCGGTCTTCTACGTGACGACGCAGGGCGTGCTCGGCGAGCAGTTCCTCGCGATCGACCCCGGCTCCGCGTCGCACGCGGCCATCGCCGACGGCGCCGTGACCCGCGGGCTCGATCCCCCCCGCCTCGACATGCTGCTGGCCGAGGGCTACGAGCTGCTGCACACGGGCATCGCCGCGCTGCGCGAGAACAAGGAGAAGATCTCCGAGACGTTCGACGGCCTGCACGACACGCTGCGCGGCACCGGCGACTTCTTCAAGAAGCACAAGGACCGCCTCGACCGCATCGCCGAGAACGTCGAGAAGCTCACCGTCGACACCGGCGAGCTGATGAGCGCCACGCGCGCGCGCTACATCGACAACCCGCAGATCGCCCGCATCATCGACCACGTCGAGCACACCTCGGCGTCGATCTCGCGCGACATCGACCCCGTGCTGCGCGACGCGAGGGACACGCTCGCCAACACGAGCCGGCTGTCGGCGACCGTGGGCGCCCCCGAGGAGCAGGCGAAGATCAAGACGCTCATCGCCGACGTGGCCGAGCTCGCGGGGCGCGCGAAGGCCGCGACGGCGGACGCGCAGGCCATCGTCGCGAAGATCAAGAAGGGCGAGGGCTCGGTCGGCGCGCTCGTCATGGACGAGCAGATCTACGACGACGCGCAGGAGCTGCTGCGCGACCTCAAGCACAACCCGTGGAAGTTCTTCTGGCGCGAGTGACGCGCCCCTCGCGGCGAAACGACCGCGAGGAGGTTCCGTCTCGCCCCCTCGGCTGCTAAGGTCCACCCCCCATGGCGACCAATGTCCAGGCCCACATCACCGGCACCGTGTGGAAGATCGAGGTGAGCGTCGGCGACGACGTGACCGAGGGCCAGACCCTCGTCATCCTCGAGTCCATGAAGATGGAGATGCCGGTCGAGGCCCCGAGCGCGGGCAAGGTCGAGTCGATCGCCATCGCCGAGGGGCAGGCCGTCGACGAGGGCGCCACCCTCGTCGTGCTGATCTGACCTCCGGCCGCGTCAGCGCGAACCGCCCCGCGGCCACGCCCTCTGCCACGAACGGACCCAAGGCCCCGCCCCCCTTCACCGTCCGAACATTGACAGCCCCCGCCGTGGGTTGGTAGCTCACCTTCAAGGGCGCTTCTCTCTCATCCTCGACACGATTGGCGCCGCCCGCGCGCCAGGAGCCTCGAAGCCTCATGTCCGATCAGAAGGAAAGCTCGGTCCTCTTCTCTCTCAAGGAGCTGATGGGCCTCGAAGAGGATCGCATCCGCCAGGAGGAGGACGCGCGCAAGCAGTCTGCCGCCGCCGAAGCCGGCGCGAAGGCAGACGCCGACCGCCGCGCGAAGGAGGCCGAAGAGGCCCGGATGCGCGACGAGGAAGAGCGCCGCCGCGGCGAGGAGATGCGCCGCAAGGAGGAGGCCGCGCGCATCGAGGCCGTCCGCCACGCCGAGATCGAGCGCTCGCGCCTCGAGTCCGAGCAGAAGGCGCGCATGGAGCAGATCTCCAAGCAGCAGGAGCACGAGCGCCACCTCGCAGCGCTCAAGCACGACGAGGGCAAGAAGAAGCTCCAGAAGATGGTCGTCGGCATCGGCGTCGTCCTGCTCGCGGCCATCGTCGGCGGCGGCCTCTTCATCAAGAACCAGCAGGAGGAGCACGCGCGCCAGGCGGCTGCCGCCGAGCAGGCGCGTCTCGCGCAGCAGGAGAAGATCGACCAGCTCGCCCGCGAGGCCCAGGCCGCGCAGGGGAAGATCAACCAGCTGGTCGACTCGCTGAAGAACGCCCAGACCGACGCGGAGCGCGCCAAGATCCAGGCGCAGCTCGACGACGTGAAGAAGGTCCAGCAGCAGATCCAGCAGCGCGGCGGCGGCGTGGTGCCCGGCGGGCCGAAGCCCGGCGGCGACACCCCCAAGCCCAAGTGCAACTGCCAGCCGGGCGACCCGCTCTGCGCCTGCTTCTGAGGCTCCGCCCGTCGGGCGGCCCGTTCCGGCGCTGACGCACCGAGGGTTTGCGGCTAGGGTGCGCGCGCGATGCCGCACCGCAGGATCATCTACGCCCTCGACTTCCCCACCCTCGCCGAGGCGCGCGCGGGGGCCGAGCGCGTGCGCGACGACGTCGGCGTGCTGAAGATCGGCCTCGAGCTCTTCGTCAAGGAGGGCCCGGCCGCGCTCGGGCTCGGAGCGGCGCTCGGCCTCGAGACCTTCGCCGACCTGAAGCTCCACGACATCCCCGAGACGGTCGACCGCGCGGTCGCGTCGGCGGCCGCGTTCGGGGCGCGCTTCCTCACGGTCCACGCCTCGGGCGGGGCCGCGATGCTCGAGCGCGCGGTGCGACGCGCCGCGAGCGACGCGCCGGCCATGACGGTGCTCGCCGTCACCGTGCTCACCTCGCTCGACGCCTCCGACCTCGCCGCGCAAGGGGTCACGCTCTCCCCGGCCGAGCACGCGGTGCGGCTCGCCCGGCTCGCCTGGGCCGCCGGCGTGCGCGGCTTCGTCTGCTCGGCCGCCGAGGTCGCCGGGCTGCGCGCGGCGCTCGGGCCCGACGCCGTGCTGGTGACGCCCGGTGTGCGCCCGCTCGGCGCGGCCGCGGGTGACCAGAAGCGCGTCGCGACCGCCGAGGGCGCGGTCGCCGCGGGCGCCGACTTCGTGGTCGTCGGGCGCCCCATCCGCGACGCGGCCGACCCCGCGGGCGCCGCGCGCGCCATCGCGGCCGAGATCGCCGCAGGCCTCGTGCTCCGAGGGAGCGCATCGTGAGCCGCCTCATCGCGGGCTTGCAGCCCGTGCGCGAGCTGCTGCGCGCGCGCCCTGGGTCCATCGAGGTGCTCTACGTCGAGGCCGGCGAGTCGCCCCAGCTCGCCGCGCTCGTGCGCTTCGCGCGCGACCAGGGCGTCACCGCCGCCGCCGCTTCGCGCGGAGAGCTCGATCGCCGCGCCGCGGGCGCGCGCCACCAGGGCGCCATCGCCATCGCGAGCGACCTGCAGATGACCCCGCTCGAGCAGCTCGCGGTCGACGAGCACACCCTCGTCGTCGCCCTCGACGAGCTGCAAGACCCGCAGAACTTCGGCGCGGTCGTCCGCAGCGCGGTGGCGCTCGGTGCGACGGCCGTGCTGTGGCCCGAGCACGCCTCGGCGCCGCTCTCGGCGGCCACGTTCCGCGCCGCAGCGGGCGCGATCGAGCACGCGACGCTCTGCCGCGTGCCGTCGCTCGTCTCGGCGCTCGCCTCGCTGCGCGAGCGCGGGGTGGTCGCCGTCGCGCTCGACTCCTCGGGGGACGTCACGCTGGGCACCGTCGACCTCAAGGGCCCGATCGTCCTGGTCGTCGGCTCCGAGGGCAAGGGGCTGCGCCGCAGCGTCCGCAACGCGTGCGAGCACGTCGCGCGCCTGCCGATGCGCGGGCCCATCGCCTCGCTCAACGCGAGCGTCGCCGCCGCCATCGCGCTCTACGAGGTCGCCCGCCAGCGCGCCTGAGCGCTCGCCGGCTCGCCGCGCGCTCTCGCCCCGGCCGCCGGGACAGTGGTACAGATCGTCCACGTATGAGCGACCCCACCTCGTTCTCCGACCCGCCTCCGGTCCCCTCCGCGCCCGACGCGATCGCGGTCAAGCGGGTGTGCCTGCTCACCGGCGGCGGCGACGCGCCGGGGCTCAACGCCGTCATCCGGGGCTTCGTGCGCCGCGCCGATCAGCTCGGCATCGAGGTGTACGGCAGCGAGGACGGCTTCGAGGGGCTCGTCGAGCCGGGGCGCCTGGTGCGCCTGCGCCGCGAGAGCGTCCGAGGCATCCTCCCACGCGGCGGGAGCATCCTCGGCTGCTCGAACCGCGCCAACCCCTTCTTCTACCCGCAGCGCGGCACCAAGGAGACGCGCGACGCGTCCGCCACGGTCGTGCAGCGCCTGCGCGACCACCACATCGACGCGCTCGTCATGGCCGGCGGCGACGGCACCATGAGCTTCGCACAGCGCTTCATCACGCTGGGCGTCCCTTGCATCGGCGTGCCCAAGACGATCGACAACGACCTCGACGCGACCGACCTCACGTTCGGCTTCGACACCGCGGTGCACACGGCCACGTGGGCCATCGACGCGCTGCACTCGACGGCGGCGTCGCACGACCGCGTGATGATCCTCGAGGTGATGGGGCGCGGCGCGGGCTGGATCGCCCTCTGCTCGGGCATCGCCGGCGGCGCCGACGTCATCCTGCTCCCCGAGATGCCCTACGAGGTCGATCGCATCGTCGCGAAGATCCAGGAGCGCGAGCGGTACGGCCTGCACTTCACCATCATCGTCGTCGCGGAGGGTGCGCGCCCGGCAGGCGGCGACATCTCCGTCATCGAGCAGGGGCAGGCCGGCCACCTGCCGCGCCTCGGCGGCGCCGGCGACCGCCTGATGGCGGAGCTCAAGGCGCGCGACGTGCAGCACGAGATGCGCGTCACCGTGCTCGGCCACCTCCAGCGCGGCGGCTCGCCCTCCCCGTACGACCGCGTGCTCGGCACCCGCATGGGCGCCCACGCCGCCGACCTCTGCGCGCGCGGCGCGTTCGGGCGCATGGTCTGCCTGCGCGGCACGACGCTGCGCTCGGTTCCGCTCTCCGAGGCCATCGACAAGCCGAAGCTCGTCGATCCCGCGGGGCAGCTCGTGCACACGGCGCGCTCGGTGGGCATCGAGCTGGGGTGCTGAGCCCACGGCGCCCGGCCGGCTCGGCCGCGGCGCTCGCGATCGCGGCGGTCGGCGCCGCAGTGCACCTCGTCGTCGCCGGGGCGACCGAGCTCTCCCCCGACGAGGCCTATTACCTCGCCGCGAGTCGCTTCGGCCCGATCCCCGACCACCCGCCCCTGCTCCCCTGGCTGGTCGGCCTCTCGGACCGCGCGCTCGCCGCGCTCCCGCTCGAGCTACGGGTCCGCGCGCCCGCCGTCGTCGTCAGCCTCGCCTGCACCCTCGCGGTCGCGGCGCTGCTGCGCCGCCAGGGGGCGTCCCCGCGCGCGCAGGCGCTCGGCGCCCTGCTCGCGACCTGGCTCCCCTTGCCCATGGCGGGCGGGTTCATCGCGACGCCCGATGGGCCCGCCCTGCTCGCGCTCGTCGCCGTGCTCGCCTGGTCGGCCGACGCCGAGCGGCGCCCCTGGGCGACGCTGCTGGTCGGCCCGGCCGTGGCGCTGGGCGCGCTCGCCAAGGTCGTCGTCGTCCCGCTGGCGCTCGTCGCCGCGCTGTCCTCCGGCCGCCCCTGGCGCGAGCGCGCGGTGCCCTTCGTCGCAGCCGCGGCGGTCACCCCCTGGCTGCTGCCGAGCCTCCGCTTCCAGCTTCGCCACGCGTACGCGGCGCCGGCCTGGTCGCCCGGTGGAGCGGCGGCTGCGGTCGGGGCGTTCGTCGGAGCA
>CAITLX010000202.1 GCA_903893335.1 uncultured delta proteobacterium
CCTGCTTGCGGGCGAACGCCAGCAGCTGCCGGGTCAGGTCGGCGGAGCGCTGGGCTGCGCCGCGTATGCCCTCCAGGTCCGCGCTGACCGGCTGCGCGCCCGCCGCGTCGTCGAGCGCCATCTCGGCGTGGCTGAGGATGACCGCAAGCATGTTGTTGAAGTCGTGCGCGACGCCCCCCGCGAGGCGCCCCACCGACTCCATCTTCTGCGCCTGCCGAAGCTGCCCCTCCAGCTGCGCCTTCTCCCCCTCGGCGCGCGCGCGCGCCGTCACGTCCACGAGCATCGTGAGCAGGCACCGCGTGCCGTGGAGCTCGAGCAGGCAGCCGGACACCTCGAGCACGCCGACCTCGCCGCCGCGCCGGCGGAACTCGACGGGGAACTGGTGGACGACGCCGTGCTCCGCCAGCAGGCGCAGCATCTCCGCGCGCTGCTCGGGCTTCGCCCAGGTGCCCAGGTCCCCCACGGTGCGCCCGACCGCCTCGTCGCGCGTGTAACCGTAGAGCCGAAGCGCCGCGTCGTTGACGTCGAGCAACTTGCCGTCCTCGGCGCGGCTGACGACGATGCCGATGGGGCTCGAGCCCACGACCGCGGACAGCCGCCGCTCGGTCTCCACGAGAGCCGCCTCGACCCGCCTGCGCTCGGTGACGTCGATGATGATCGCGTGCAGCAGCGGACGCCCGCCCGTCTTCACCAGCGAGCTGTAGACGCGCACGTCGCGAACTTCGCCGGAGGCCAGGCGATGGCCGACGTCGAACTCCGTGTGCTGCGCCCGCACCGCCGCCGTCAGGCGCTGCCGCGCGACATCCTCGTCGAGCATGTTGAGGTCCCACAGGTGAAGCGCGGTCAGCGCCTCGCGCGTGTAACCGTAGAACTCGCACGCGACGCCGTTCGCCTCGACGACGCGCCCGGACTCCGGGTCGATCAGCAGCTTGACGGTCCGGCACTTCTCGAAGATGTCCTGGTAGAACTCGCGCGATTCCCGCAGGTGCTCCTCGGCGCGCTCGCGCTCGGAGAGGTCCTGAGCGTAGACGATGCGCCAGACGACGCGGTCCGACGCGTCCCTCACGACGGTCACGTCGAGCAGCACCGGGAAGGTGCTCCCGTCCTTGCGGAGGTGGCGCGACTCCCAGATGTGGTGCCCCTTCTCGTTCGCCAGCCGCACGTTGTCGGCGACGTCGGCCCGGCACTCGGGCGCGAACTGCTCGACCACCGGCAGGGCGGAGAGCTCCTCGACCGTGTAGCCGTGCATCGCCGCGAAGGCGGGGTTCATCAGCTCGCTCGTCGTGCCGTCGCCCGAGGCGACGACGACCCCCCACGCTGCGCGGTGGAAGACCTCGAACCAGCGAATGCGGTCCTGCGCGTCGACCTCACCGTCAGGGCCGACCGCCGCGCCCCGGCAGCGCTCCAGCGCCCGCTCCAGCTCGGCGATCCGCGCGCGCGCGGCTTCGAGCTCGGCGTCGGCCATGGCGGCGATGCTACACCCCGCCGCCGCGCCGGTGGCCGAAGAACGCACGCTGCGCCCGGGCTTACGCGGCAATCGTCTTCGACACATTTTCCGTCCGCGACGATGAATGGGCAATGGCGCAAAGAGGGAGGCAACGTCGCGCCCTCGGCGGTGCCCGCCCGCCTGAACGGAATGTCTGGTAATCGACGACGTGCCGCGATTTTCTCCCAATGCGCGCAGCCGTTACGTACCTTCGAGGCTTCGGGCTCCCTTCCACCCCGCCCGTCACGGACGGAGACCACCCATGCGCCTCGACTCCAAGCTCCCCTGCCTCGTGCTCGTCGGCTGCTCGCTCTTCGGCGTCGTCTCCGCGTGCAGCAGCAGCGACATCATCGCACCTGCCGCAGGTGGGAGCGGCGGGGTCGCCGGCTCCGCAGGCGCGGGTGGCTCGGGGGGGACGGCGGGCACCGCAGGCGCGGCAGGCAGCGGCGGCGCAGGCGGCACCGGTGGAGCCTCGACGGGCGCGCGGACGATCGTCGCAGCCGCCGGCGGCGCGATCACCGCCGACGGCATCGTGCTCGACATCCCGCCGGGGGCGCTCGCGGCCGACACCGACATCACCCTCACCGTGAGCGACGGCTCGACCTCGCCCGCCGCCGCGACGCTCGTCGCGAAGGTCTACGATTTCGGCCCGAACGGGACGAAGTTCAGCAAGCCCGTGAAGCTCACCATCGCCTTCGACGCAGCCAAGCTCGGCAGCAAGCAACCCGTGGTCTCGTTCCTCGACGCCGGCAAGTGGGTCGCGCTCTCGGACTCGGCCGCGACGGGCGGGGACGTCGTCGCCACGACGACCCACTTCACCTCGTTCGGCGTCGTGGGCGTGGACGCCGCAGCCTGCCTCGCGCTGGCCAAGACCGACTGCCAGGCGTGCTGCAAGACGACGTTCGCCAATGGCGCTGGAGCGGCCGAACCGCTCGACAATGCCATCAAGTACTGCGGCTGCACCTCGGGGGCGCCGTGCGACGCCGACTGCGCCGCGAACGTGTGCCAGGGCCTTGCACCCAGCACCCAGTGCCAGACGTGCCTGACCACGGTCGGCAGCGCGAACCCGCAGCCTGCGTGCATGACGCAGGGCCAGCAGGCCTGCGCCGCCAGCGCCTCGTGCACGGCCTACATCAACTGCGCGCTCGGCTGCCCGTGAGCGCGCGTTCGCGGTGACAGGCTCGAAGGCGCGCGGTCGTCGCCGCGGACCGCGCGCCGCTCTCAGTGCGAGGTGTTGAGCAGCACGCCGAGCCCCAGCGCGTCGGTCTCGCTGACGACGACCAGGTCCGGCTTGCCGTCGCCGTTCACGTCGGCCGAGGCCATCGAGCGCGGCGAGGCTCCGCACGAGAACGTCAGCGCGGCGGCGAAGGTGCCGCCGGCCTGGCCCCGGAACACGCTCACGCTCGCGGCGGCGTAGTTCGCGACCGCGACGTCGTTGCGACCGTCGCGATCGAAGTCGTCGATGACGACCCAGCGCGCCGACGCGCCCGCGGTCAGCGTCGTCGCGGCGCCGAACCCCGTGCCCGTGTTCATCAGCACGCTCACCGTGCCGGAACCGAAGTTTGCGACCGCGAGGTCCGGCTTGCCGTCGCCATTGAGATCGCCGACGGCCACCGAGCGGGGGCTCGTGCCGACGGTGTACGTCGTCGTCGCCCACGAGGTGCCCCCCTGGTGGGTGAACAGCGAGATCGTGTTGCCGGCGACGAAGTTGGCTCCGAGGTTGGTAGCGACGAGATCGCTCCAGCCGTCCTGGTTCCAGTCGAGCGCGACGAGGTGCGCCGGGCCGTCGCCCGCCGTCAGCGTCGTGGACGCCGTGAACGCCGCCGTCCCCGCGCCGCGCAGGAGCGAGACGGTGCCATCGGTGAAGTTGGCGACGGCGAGGTCGACGAAGCCGTCCTTGTCGAAGTCCGCCGCCGCGGTCGCGTACGGCGCGTTGCCCACGGTCGTCACGACGCGCGCGGCGAACGTGCCGCCCGGTTGGCCCGCCAGGACGCTGATCGTGGTGCCGTCGGGAGACCCATTGCCCGAGTCCGACACCACCATGTCGAGGCGCCCGTCCTTCGTGACGTCGGCGAGGAGCACGTGGTACGGGTTGAGCCCCGGCGTGTACGTCGTCGCGGCGCCGAACCCTCCGCTGCCGTTGCCGAGCAGCACGCTCGCCGTGTCGGCGGTCGCGTCCGCCGTCGCCGCGTCGATGCGCCCGTTTCCGCGGAGATCGCCGAGCGCGACCGACCAGGGCCCGACGCCGACCGCATAGGAGACCGGTGCCGCGAGCGCGAGCGTCGCGTAGCCCCCCGCGCACTTGCCGCCGGTGCAGGTCGCGCCCGTGCAATCGGTGCCCGCGAGGCAGAACTTGCCGTTGGCGCACTTCGAGCAAGCCGCGCCGCCGCAGTCGATGTCGGTCTCGGCGCCGTTCTTCACGCCGTCGGTGCACGTCGGCAGGCAGGCGTTGCCCGAGCAGACCCCGGGGCAATAGCTGCCGCAGGCGCCGCAGTTGTACTTGTCCGACGAGACGTCGGTGCAGGC
>CAITLX010000203.1 GCA_903893335.1 uncultured delta proteobacterium
CGCCTGTCTCGACGTCGACGACGACCGCGCGCTCGTCCGCCCCCCCGCCGCGCCCACGCTCTGGGCGCTCGAGCTCCCCGACGGGAGCGTGCGGGTGCGTCGCTCGTCTGGCGCGCGGTTCGTCGTTCGGCCGCTCGCGCCGGGCGCCTCGCAGCGGCTGCGCGCGGTGCTCGTCGATCGAGCGGGCGCCACGCGCGTCGCCGCCGCGAGCGTCGCGACGCTCGACCCGCACGCGCACCTGGCGCTCTCCGAGGTGCTCGCCGATCCGCTCGGGCCCGAGGCGTCCGCCGAGTGGGTCGAGATCGTCAACGACGGCCTCACGCCTGCCAGCCTCGCGGGCTACCGGATCGATCGCGCGAGCGCCGCGTGGGAGCTCGGCGAGGGGGAGCTCGCGCCGGGGGCCTACGCGCTCGTCGTCGGCGCTGGCTACGTCGAGGACGACGGGCTCGACCCGCGCCCGGCGCCGGGCTGCACCTTCGTGCGGCAGAAGGGCGCGCTCGGCCTGTCGAACGCCGGCGAAGGGCTGGTGCTGCGCGACCCTGCGGGCGCCATCGCGTCGCGGCTGCTCCCGCTCCGGCCCCGCTCGGGCGTGTCGGTGGTGCGCGCCGAGTTCGACGCAGCCGACGACGACCCCCTGGCGTTCGCGCTCGACGCCGCGGGGAGCGCGACGCCGTGCGCGCCGAACGCGCGCCCGGCTCCGTGACGGGGTTCAGGAGCCGGAGATCGTCATCGACGAGACGCGCAGCGTCGGCGCGACCGTGGACGAGCGGAAGTCGAGGTCGTCGCCGACGAGGTCGATGCGCTGCATCAGGTCGTCGAGGTTGAGCGAGATCGTCACCTCGCTCACCGGGTACGCGAGCTCGCCGTCCTCGATCCAGAAGCCCGCCGCGCCGCGCGAGAAGTCGCCCGTCACGGGGTTGAACCCGAAGCCCATCATCTCGGTGACGTAGAGGCCGCGCGCGGTCGCGCGCACCAGGTCGTCGTGCGAGGTCGCCCCCGCCTGCACGAGGAAGTTGGTCGTGCTCGCGCCGACGCCGCCTCCGCCGCCGCGCGACGCGCTGCCGGTCGAGGCGCGACCGAGCTTGCGGGCGCTGTAGCTGTCGCAGAGGTAGGTGCGCAGCACGCCCCCCTCGACGACGACGTTGCGGCGCGACGGGAGGCCCTCGCCGTCGAAGGGGCGTGAGCCCGGGGCGCGCGGGATCAGCGGGTCATCGACGATCGTGACGAGCTCGCTCGCCACGCGCGTGCCCTCGCGCCCCATGAGGTAGCTCGACTTGCGCCAGATGGCGCCGCCCATGATGCAGCCGGCGAAGGTGCCGATGATGGATCGCGCGGCGTCGGGATCGAACACCACGGGCGCCTCGCACGTCGGCACCTTGCGCGCGCCGAGCTTGCGGAGCGTGCGACGCGCGGCCTCGCGTCCGACCGCCTCGGGCGCGTCGAGGTCCGCGAGGAAGCGCTTGGCGGAGTAGTGGTGGCCTCGGCGCTTCTTGCCCCCCGCGTCCTCGGCGACGGGGACGACCGAGAGCGAGGCGAACGAGGCCAGGTAGCCGGCGCGGAAGCCGCCCGAGAGCGCGACCGCCACGGCGCCCGCGCTGCGGCCGAAGGTGGCGCCCTCGCTGTTGGTGATGCGCGGATCGAAGTCGCGCGCGGCCTGCTCGCCGGCGCGGGCGCGCGCGAGCGCGGAGGCCGCGTCCACCTCGGCGTTCGACGGGTCGAACAGCTCGAGCTCGGGGAACGCGCCGCGCGCGATGAGGTCGGGGTCGGCGGGGCCGGCGAACGGGTCCTCCTGTGAGAGGTCGGCGAGCTCGAGCGCGTCGCGCACGAAGCGGTCGAGGCCAGCCGGCGTGAGGTCCGAGGTGGAGGTGAGCGCGACGCGCCGCCCCTTCATCACGCGCATGCCCACCGAGCGGTGGCCTGCCTCCTCGACCAGCTCGGGCTCGCCGAGGCGCACCTTGGTCGAGAGCTCGGCGCCGCTGCGCGCGACGGCCTCGGCGACGTCGGCGCCGCCGCGGCGCGCGCGGGCCACGAGGTCGTCGGCAAGCTCGAGGAGCGGGTCGATGGGGGAGGAGGCCATGGCGCGACCGTAGCTTGCGCCTGCGCGCGGTCAACGCGCTCGGCGTCGTCTCCGCCGCAGCGCGCCTCGCTCGCCGGGCGTCAGGCGCGGGCGCGCGAGAGGGCTCGGAGCTGACGCACCGTCCACGCGACGCCGGCGACCACGACGGCATCGACGCCGAGCAGCGCCCAGCCGAGCGGCCCGCCCGCGACCGGGTGCCGGCCGAAGTCGAGGTGAAACTGCGTGTAGGTCGCGTCGACCGTGAGCCGCGGCAGCGCGACCAGCACGAACGCGAACGCGGGCGCGAGCGCGAGCGCCGCGAGCCCGAGCAGCGGGACGAGGCGCCGGGCGCGCGCGCGCGAGGTGGCGGCGAGAAACCCGAGCGCGGGCGCGGCTGCGTCGAGCAGCACGAGCGCGAGCTCGACCGCCGAGGGCATGCGGCGACGATCGACGAGGTACGCCCAGGCCCAGTCCTCCTGGAAGACGAGGAAGTAGGCGGCCGCGGGCGCGAAGACCAGCAGCCCGAAGAGCGCGACGACGGCGAGCGAGCGCGTCGCGAACGGCGAGGCGTGCGCTCGGGCGAGCTCGTCGGCTGCGAGCCAGGCGAACACGACGCCCAGCGCGAAGCCGAGCAGGGGGGCCGTGGGCGCAGGCACGGCGGCAGCGTAGCGCATCGCCCGGGGGGCGGGTCGACGCGCGGCAGGGGCTGCGCTAGAGCGGCGTCGATGGATCCGGCGCGGCTGCGGGCTCTGCTCGACCAGGTTCGAGCCCAGGCGGCCTCGGTCGACGACGCGATGGACGCGCTGCGCGAGCTGCCGTTCGCCGACCTCGGGTACGCGAGCGTCGACCACCACCGGGCGCTTCGCACCGGGGTGCCCGAGGTCGTGTTCGGCGAGGGCAAGACGCCCGAGCAGATCGCGGGCATCGCCGCCGAGCTTCTTCGCCGCGGGCAGAACGTGCTCGTGACCCGCCTCGACGCGAGCAAGGCCGCGGCCGTGCGCGAGGCGCTCCCCGCGCTCGCCTACGACCCGGTGTCGCGCACCGGGACGGTCGAGCTCGGCCCCATCGCGGCCAGGCCGGGCGCCACGGTGGCCCTGGTCACGGGGGGCACGGGCGACCTCCCGGTCGCCGAGGAGGCCGCCGCGACGCTGCGCATGCTCGGCATCGAGACGCTGCGCGTCTACGACGTGGGCGTCGCGGGCCTGCACCGGCTGCTGCACCGGCGAGCGCAGCTCGAAGAGGCCGCGGGCGTCATCGTCGTCGCGGGCATGGAGGGGGCGCTGCCGAGCGTCGTCGGCGGGCTCTGCTCGCGACCGATCGTCGCGGTGCCCACGTCGGTGGGCTACGGCGCGCACCTCTCGGGGCTCACGCCGCTGTTCGCGATGCTCACGAGCTGCGCCTCGGGCATCGTGGTGGTCAACATCGACAACGGCTTCGGCGCGGCCATGGCGATGGCGCGCATGTTCCCCGCGCCGCGCGTCTGACCCCATGGCCCACGACGATCACGATCACCCCCACGGTCACGGTCACGCGCACGACCACGGTCACGCGCACCCGCACCCGCACGACCACCCGCACGCGCACGATCACGCAGGGCCGGACGACGAGCCGATGCGCCGCGCGCCTCTCGACGAGGGGGCCGGGCGCGATCGGGTGCTCTTCTTCGACGCGTTCAGCGGCACGGCCGGCGACATGACGATCGCGGCGCTGCTCGACCTCGGCGTGCCCATGCTGGTCGTCGAGCGCGCGGTCGCGGCCCTCCCGATCGACGGCTTTCACCTCCACCGCGGGCACGCCTCGCGCAGCGGGATCGTCGCGACCACCTTCGACGTGCATGTCGAGGGGCCGCAGCCCGAGCGCACCTGGGGCGCCATCGACGCCATGCTGTCGGCGAGCGCGCTCGCGCCGCGCGTGCGCGAGCTCGCGCGCGCGATCTTCCGCAGGCTCGGCGAGGCCGAGGCCAACGTGCACCGCATGCCGATCGAGTCGGTGCACTTCCACGAGGTCGGCGCCGTGGACGCGATCGTCGACGTCGTGGGCGCCGCCGCCTGCCTCGCGTGGCTCGCGCCCTCCGAGATCGTCGCGACGCCGCTGCCGATGTCGCGCGGCTTCGTGCGCGCGCGCCACGGCGTGCTGCCGCTCCCCGCGCCCGCCGTCGTCGACTGCCTGCGCGGCGTGCCGACCTACGCGGTCGACGTCGACGCCGAGCTCGTGACGCCCACCGGAGCTGCCATCGTCGCGACGGTCGCCACGCGCTTCGCCGCGTGGCCCTCGTTCGCGCCCGAGCGAACGGGCTGGGGCGCGGGTCAGCGCGAGCTCGCCGACCGCCCCAACGTGCTGCGCGCCGTGCTCGGTCGCGCGAGCGACGCGGCGGTGGCGCCAGGCGACGCGACGCACGTGGTGCTCGAGGCCAACGTCGACGACATGACGGGCGAGCTCGCCGGCCACGCGATCGCGGCGCTGCTCGCCGCGGGCGCGCTCGACGCCTGGGTGACGCCGATCACGATGAAGAAGGGGCGCCCCGCGCTCACGCTCGCCGCGCTCGCCGCCGTGGGCGCCGCCGATCGCGTCGCCGAGACGATGCTGCGCGAGTCGACGTCGCTCGGCGTGCGCTGGACGCGCGTCACGCGCACCGAGCGCCCGCGGCGCGTCGTCGAGGTGTCGACGCGCTACGGGGTCGTGCCGGTCAAGGTCGGTGAGGGGCCGTTCGGGCCCGAGGTCGCGAAGCCCGAGTTCGACGCCTGCGCGCGCGTCGCAGCCGCCGCCGGCGTGCCCGTGCGCGAGGTGCTCACCGCTGCGCTCGAGGCCTGGGGGCGGCGGCGGGGCTGAGAACGAGCGCTCGTCCGTCGGGAACGGGCGCGCGGTTCAGGTCTCAGTCGGGGACGGCAACGCTGCGCTCAGTCGGGGACGGCAACGCTGCGCTCAGTCGGGGCGGTCGACGGGGAAGCCCTCGGCCTCCCACGCGAGCATGCCCCCCTCGAGGAACGAGACGGGGACGCCCTGCGCGGCGAGCGTCGTGGCGAGCTGCTTCGCGCGGTCGCCCGAGCGGCAGTAGAGCACCGGCTCGGCGGGGAGCATGTGCAGCTCGGCGAGGCGCGTCGGGATCTCCTCGAGGGGCATGTGCGTGGCCCCGGGCAGGTGTGCGCGGCCGAAGGCGACTGCCTCGCGCGTGTCGACCAAGGCGATCTGGTGGCGGCCGAGCAGCTGAGCGACCTCGGGGGCGCGCAGCGCGCCCTCGGCTCGCGGCAAGAAGGGCTCGACCATCTGGCGGAGCTGCGCGCGGCTCTGCGCGCCAGCCTGCGCGTCGACGGGGCGCCCGCGGTGGAAGACCATCGTCGTCGGCACCGACTGGATGCGCAGCGCCGTCGCGAGCTGACGCGCGCGGTCGATGTCGACCTTCACCACCTTGGCCTTGCCGGCGAGCTCGGTGGCGATGGCCGTGACGTCGGGCTCCATCGTCTTGCAGGGGCCGCACCAGGTCGCGAAGAAATCGACGAGCACCGGAAGCTCGCTCTGCAACACTTCGCGCTCGAAATCGCGCTCTTCGATGACGGGGACGGCCATGTTCGTGGGGCTCCGCAGATGCTCTTACTGGCTCCGGTGCGCGCCGCAAGGATCAAACGAGACCGCGCGGGGCAGCGAGGCGCCCGCGCCGCGCGCGGCGAGCGCCTCGGCCACGAGGTGCCAGGCGCCGGCGGTGAGCCCGAGGGCCAGCGCCGAGGGCCAGGGAAAGGCGCCGCCGCGAGCGGCTGCACCGAGCGCGCCTCCCCAGGACGCCCCGGGCGACGCGGCGCCCAGCCCGAGAAACGAGAGCGCGGCCTCGACGAGCGCGCACGACGACATGCTGGTCGCGAGCGCCGCGAGCACCGCCGGGGCCGCGTGCGGCAGGAGGTGGACGCGCGCGAAGCGCAGCGGCTCGACGCCGGTCGCGCGCGCCGCGAGCGC
>CAITLX010000204.1 GCA_903893335.1 uncultured delta proteobacterium
CCGCCGTGCACCACGCAGGGCGCGGCGTGCGGCGCCGGCTGCTGCAACGGGCTCACCTGCGGCACCTCGGGCACCTGCTGCGTCGGCCAGAGCCAGGCCTGCGCGACGAGCGCGCAATGCTGCGGCGGCCTCTCGTGCACCGGCGGCGTCTGCCAGGCGCCCTGCGTCGGCTACGGCGCGGCGTGCGGCTCGTCGGCCACGTGCTGCGGCGGCTACTCGTGCGAGTTCGGCAACTGCCAGACGACGCCGGCCTGCCTCAACCAGAGCTGCGGGTGGCTCGGCAGCTCGTGCTGCACGGGCACGATCTGCTCGGGGGTGTTCTCGGGCAGCTGCGTCGCCTGCTCGGGGCGCGGCTTCGGGTGCAGCGTCTCGAACGACTGCTGCGGGTCGGACCTCTGCATCGCGAGCAAATGCGACGCGTGCCGGTCGTCGGGCGGCAGCTGCTCGAGCTCGGCCGATTGCTGCAACGGCTACTCGTGCCGCAGCGGGCAGTGCCTCACGTGCATCGGCTCGGGCTCGACGTGCGCGATCGGCGGCACGCCCTGCTGCGGCAGCGCTGCCTGCACGTACGTGTCGGGCTCGGGCTACCTCTGCCAGTGAGGGGGACGTCGTGGCGCCGCGCGGGGTCCGTGGTCGCGACGAGGCCCCCTCGCCATCGGGGAGGCTCGCGGAAGCTTCGACGGCGTGAAGCGACGTCAGCGTCCCGGTCACGAGCTCCGCGACCGACCCCGCTCCCGCGCCTCACCCGACGGTGAACACCCGGCTCGGCCCGTCGGCCTGCTTGACGACCCGGATCTGCGCCTGGATGCGGTCGGCGACGTCGCCGACGTGGCTGATGATGCCCACCTTCGTGCCGCGCTGCTGCAGCGTGTCGAGCACGCCCATCGCGATGCTCAGCGTGTCGGGGTCGAGCGTGCCGAACCCCTCGTCGATGAACATCGTGCCGAGCGGCACGTTGCGGCTCGCGAGCTGCGCGAGGCCGAGCGCGAGGGCCAGCGATACGAGGAACTTCTCGCCCCCCGACAGCGTGCTGAGCGGCCGCAGCGTCTCGCCGAACTCGCCGTCCACGATGGCGATCTCGAGCGGGAGCCCCGCCTCGCTCGCATTCTCGAGCCGCCTGAGCGCATAGCGCGGCTGCAGCTGCCGCAGTTGCCCATTGGCGGCGCGGAGCAGCACCTCGAGCGAGAGCGACTGCGCGAAGACGGCGAGGGTGTCGCCCGCGCTGTGCCCGATCACCTCGGCGAGCTCACCCCAGACCCCCTCCGAGCTCTGCAAGGCCTCGAGCAGCCGCTCCTTGTCGTCGCGCTCAGCGACCCGGAGCGCGTTCTGCGCGAGCCGCTCCTCGTACATCCCCCGGTCGCGCAGCGCTTCCTCGTAGGTGCGCGCCTCGGCGTCGAGGTCATGGGCCAGCGCCGCCTCGTCGCGCGCGGGCTTCGCCGCGACGCGCGCGGCCAGCTCCTGCTCGGCGGTCGTGAGGTCGCGGGCAGCCGCGTCGCGAGCACGCTCGAGCGCCCCGAGTCGCTCGCGCATCGCCTCGAGCTGCGCGTCGGAGATGGCGAGCCGCCTCGCGGCCTCTGCCTCGTCGATGCCGGCCGCGGCGAGCGCGACCGTGTAGGCAGCGACCTCGGCCTGCTGCGTCGCGCGCGCCCGCTCGAGCGCCTGCTGCTGCGTCTTGTGCCGGCCTTCGAGCACGTTTCGCGCGTCCCGCGCGCCGTCGGCCCTGGCGCTCGCGTCGCGCGCGGCGGCGTCCAGCGTCGCCTTGCGCGCAGCCTGCGCGCGCTCGACCTCGTCGATCGCCGTCCCTCCGAAGAGCCTGGCGCGCGCGCTGCGCGCCTCGGTGAGCGTCGCGTCGAGCTTCGCCAAGTCGTCGGCCAAGGGCGCGCGCTTCGCCTCCCATACCTTCGTCTCGGTCGTGAGCGCCGCGCGCTCGGCGTCGAGCCTCGCCGCGTCGGCGGCGACGGCGGCGAGCGCGTCACGCGCAGCGTCGTGTCCCTCGACGAGCGCGTCCCACGCTTCGAGTGTGCGCGCGGGGTCCGCCTCGAAGGACGCGCGCGCGTCGGGCACCCCCGCGACCGCGCCCGCAGCCTCGCTCCAGAGCTGGGCGATCTGTTCGGTCGCCGACGCCACTGCCGTGCGCAGCGCCTCGGCCGCATTCTTCGCCGCGTCGAGGGCGCGCACCGCTGCCCCGAGCCCGTCGCGCGCCTTGCCCAGCGTCGCGGTGGCCGCGTCGAGGGCGGCTCGCCTCGCCGTCTCGTCCTTGGCTGCCGCACGCGCAGCGCGGTCGTCGTCGCCGAGCTTCGCGAGCTTGGCCGCGACCGCGCCGACGAGCGCTCCGACCTCAGCCGGCACCGCCTCGAACTCTACAATCGGCGAGACCCCACAATCGGACGCGGCAGCTGCCCAGGCAAGCGCGTCGCGCTCCACCTCGGCCTCGCGCTTCGCGCGCTCGCGCGCCGCCGACTCCGCCTGCGCCTCGGCCTTCGCCAGACCGGTGAGCGCCCTCTGCTGCGCCTTGCGCGCGGCGTCGAGCTTCACCTTGATGGCGTCGCACGCTCGGCGCGCGTCGTCGGCGTCGACGATGGCCTCGGGGCTCGCCCAGGGGTGCTCGACGCTGCCGCACACGCCGCACGGCTCACCCGGCTTGAGGTTGCGCCGGTGCTCCTCGACCGAGGCCTGCGCCTCGGCGAGCAGACGACGCTGCTCGACCTGCGCGAGCTCCTCCTCGAGCGCGCTCACCGGCTGCGCATCGCGCGCGACGACGAGCTCCGCAGCGCTCGCCTGCGCCTCGCTCTCCTCCCGCCGCAGCTTGGCGAGCGACGCGCGCCGCTCGATCAGGCCGAGGCCGAGCTTGCTCAGCTCATCGAGCGCCCGCTTCTCGGCCTCGAGGGCGCGCGTGCTCTCGACGGACACGAGGCTGCCGAGCTCGCGCGCGCGCTGGCTGGCCGCGTCGGACGCGAGCCGGGCGCTTGCCTCCGCCTGCTCGGCCTTCACGACCGCCGCCTCGGCGCTCGCGTACGCCGCCTCGCGCTTCGTCCGCTCGGCGAGCGCGGCGCCGAGCCCCTCCTGCGCGCTCTCGAGCTCGGCGCGCACGCCGACGTAGCGCCGCAGCGGGCCGCGCCAGGCATCGGGGCGATCGGCGAGCGCCTTGGCGGCGGGGTGGCCATCGACCCAGAGCCGATGCTTCGCCTCGCTCGCGGCGAG
>CAITLX010000205.1 GCA_903893335.1 uncultured delta proteobacterium
CGTGCCGCGCCCCCGCGCTCGAGGTGCGGGCCGAGCGCGTGCTGCGCCTCGCGGGCTACCGCGACGCGACGATCGTCGCGTGCGATCCCGAGCTCGTCGCCGTCGCGCACGCCGCCGGCGAGCTCGACATCGCTGCGCTGGTCGACATCACCGAGGCCGCCATCGCGTGGCGCGCGGGCGACCTCGTCTTCGCGCGCGCACGCGCGCTCTCGGCGGCGCGGCACTGGGCGCGGTCGGCGTGGTCCACCTCCGAGACGATCGCCTCCGCGCTCGCGTTCGCGTGCGACGACGGCGAGGGCGACGAGCGCGACGCCGCGGCCATCGCCGAGCGCGCCGTGGCCCACGCCGCCCCCGACGTGGCGATGCAGGTGCTCGGGCTGCTCGCGCCGCGCTGGCCCGCCGCCGCGGCGCTCGCGCGCGACTGGCTCGGCGGGCGCTGGCGCGAGCTGATGGAGTCCCCTCGCCGCCTCGACGTCCTGTCGCTGCTCGAGGCGCGCGAGCGGCTCGACGCAGCCGCGGCTTCGCTCGCCTGAGGCCCGCGCGAGCCGTCTCGCGCTATCGTCGCGCCCGATGCAGGCCGCCGCGCCCGCCCACCACGCCGACGCGAGGCTGCTCGCCAAGCTCGAGCGCGCGTTCGCGTCGTACGCAGGCGACGACGGCGGCATCGACGCCGAGGCGCTGCGCCGCGCGCTCGGCCTGCACAGCCCGCTGCTCGCGCGCCGCGTGCTCGCCGCGTTCGACCGCGACGGCGACGGGCGCGTGGGGCGCGACGAGTTCCTCGACGGCGTGCGCGCGCTCGTGTTCGGCACCGACCGCGAGAAGCTCGCGTTCGCCTTCCGCGTGCACGACACCGACGACGACGGCGCGCTCGACCGCAACGACGTCTTTCGCATGATCGCGCTCAGCCTCGCCGAGAGCGAGGTCGTGGGGCGCGCCGCCGAGGCGCCCGAGCGCCTCGCGCAGGCGCTGTTTCGCGCGGCCGACACCGACGGCGATGGGCGCATCTCGCTCGACGAGCTCGAGGCGCGCGTGCGGGCGCACCCCGCGCTGCTCGCGAAGATGACCCGCAGCGAGGCGCAGTGGATCGTCCCCAACGAGGAGCTTCTCGCGTGGCTCGACGCACCCGCGAAGCGCGGGCGCTCGTGGGCGCGCCTGCTCGAGAACCGCGCGCTGCTCGCGGCGTGGCTCGCGCTCTGGATCGCGGCGCACGTGGCCATCGTCGCCGCGACGCTCGCCGCCGGCCTCCGCGCCCCGCACCGCACCGACCCCGCGCTGCTCGCCGGGCTCGCCCTCGGGCGCTGCGTCACGCTCGACGGCGCGCTCATCCTCCTGCCGGTGCTGCGGCGCGCGCTCGGGCGGCTGCGCGCGACGCGCCTCGGGCACCTGGTGCCGATCGACGACGCGCTCGCCCTGCACCGCGTCGTCGGCCACACGCTGTTCGCCCTCTCGCTCGCGCACGGCGCGGCGTACGCGCTCGCGTGGGCCGGCGGCCACCGGGGCCAGCCCGCGACCGATCTGGTCGCGCACACGCCGCACGGCGCGACCGGCCTCGCGCTCGGCGCGGTGTTCGCCGTCATGTGGTGGTTCGCGCGCGCCGCGGTGCGTCGCGGCAGCCGCTTCGAGCTCTTCCACGCGACGCACCTGCTGTACGCCGCGTGGTTCGCGCTCGCGTTCGCGCACGTGCC
>CAITLX010000206.1 GCA_903893335.1 uncultured delta proteobacterium
CACCTGCTCGACCCCGACGCCTACGGCGCCGCGACGCTCGCCGCGACGCTCGTCATGGCCGCGTCGGTCGCGTCGGCGCTCGGCGTCGGCGACTACGTCGCGACGCGCGGGCGCGACGACGCGGACGCCCCGGCGACCGCGGCCCTCTTGCACCTCGCGGTCGGGCTCGTCGCGCTCGGCGCCGCGTACGCCCTGCGCGCGCCGCTCGCCTCGGCGCTCCACGCCCCCGGCGCGGCGGCGCTCGTCGGCCCCTTCTGCGTGGCGTTCGCGGTCGAGCGCGCGGGGCACATCCCCGAGCGCGTCTTGCAGCGCGATCTGCGCTTCGGCGCCGTCGCCTCGCTGCGCACCGCGAGCGGCGTGGCCTACCCGGTGGCCGCCGTCGCGTGCGCGCTCGCCGGCGCGGGCGCCGCGTCGATCGCGTGGGGCAACCTCGCGCGCGCCGCGGTGCACCTCGTCGTCGGCGCGCTGCTCGCACGCGCGTGGACGTGGGCTCGCCCCTCGCGGGTCGGGCTTGGGTCGGCGCGGCGCATGCTCGGCTTCGGCCTGCCCGTCTCGGGCGCCCACGCGCTGCGCTGGGCGTCGGGAAGCTGGGACGTGCCGCTGTTCGCGCGGCTGTTCGGGCCCGCGGCGGCCGCGGCGTACGCGCTCGCGAGCCACCTCGCGAGCGTGCCCCACGAGCAAGTCGCCGAGCCCGCGCGCGACGCCATGCTCCCGGCGTTCGCGCGGCTCGCGCCCGCCGAGCGGCCGCGCGCCTTCGGCGCCTGGCTCGTGCGCCTCTCGCTCGTCGTGCTCGCGCTGACCGCCGTGCTCGCCGCGCTGACGCCGACCGCCGCGCGCCTCGTGCTCGACGCTCGCTGGCGCGCCGTGGCCCCCATGGTCGCCGTGCTCGCCCTCGGCGCCGTCGCGCGCCCCGCGCTCGTCACCGCGAGCACCTACCTCGTGGCCACCGCGCGCACGCGCGCCGCGCTGCTCGTCGAGGCGCTCTGCCTCGCCGCCGCGCTCGCGGGCCTGCTCTGGGGCGCCGGGCGCTCGCCCCTGCTCGCCTGCGTCGGGCTCTCGGCGGGCTTCATCGTCGCCGCGGCGGCGGCGGTCTTCGGCGTCGTGCGCCTCGACCGCATGGGGTGGAGGCGCGTGCTGCTCGGCCACGGCTTTGCCTCGCGCGCGCGGAGCGTGCGATGATTTCCCTCTCGCGGCCCGGGGCTCCGCGCCGCCGAGGCCCCCCGCCCAGCGCATGATCTTCTCCGGCGTCGAGTTCGCCTACTTCCTCCCGGTCGCGCTCGCGCTCTACTGGCTGGTGCCGCGCCGCGCCGGCGCGCAGAACGCCGTGCTGCTGGTGCTCGGCTACCTGTTCTATTTCACGTGGTCGCCGCGGCTCGTGCCGCTGTTCGCGCTCGCCACGCTCGTCGACTACGCAGCCGCGCGCTTCATCGCCGCGCAGCGCGAGGCCGGCGGCCGCGAGGGGGCGACGCCGACCGAGCAGGCGCGGCGCGACAGGCTCGCGCGGCTCGGCCTCGGCGTCTCGCTCGCCTACAACCTCGGCCAGCTCTGCCTCTTCAAGTACCTCGGCTTCTTCGCCGAGTCGCTCGCCGCGATGCTCGCGACGGTCGGCGTGCACGCGAGCCTGCCGGTGCTGCACCTCGCGCTGCCGCTCGGCATCTCGTTCTACACGTTCCAGAAGATCGCCTACGTCGTCGACGTCTACGACGGCAAGATCCCCGCCTGCCGCTCGCCGCTCACCTTCGCCACCTTCGTCGCCTTCTTCCCCCAGCTCATCGCGGGGCCCATCGTGCGGGGCGACGACACGCTGCCGCAGCTCGCCGCGCCCCGGCGCCCCGACGCCGAGCAGTGGCGCGCCGGCGCCGGGCTCTTCCTGCTCGGCTTCGTGAAGAAGGCCTACGTCGCCGATTTCCTCGCGCGCTACGTCGTCGACCCCGTCTTCGCCGACCCGGCTCAGTTCTCGGCGCGCGCGCACTGGCTCGCGCTCGCGGGCTACGGCGTGCAGGTCTTCTGCGATTTCTCCGGCTACAGCGAGATGGCCATCGGCACCGGGCGCCTGTTCGGCGTCGAGCTGCCGAAGAACTTCGACTACCCGCTGCTCGCCAAGAGCCTGCCCGAGCTGTGGCGGCGCTGGCACATCACGCTCAACACCTGGCTGTTCGAGTACGTCTTCGGGCCGCTCACCACGGGCACGAGCTGGCTGCGCGGCAGGCTCGACGCCGGCTTCCTCGTCGTGTTCCTCGCGTCGGGCCTCTGGCACGGCGCGCGCGCCACCTTCGTCGTCTGGGGGCTGGTGCACGGCCTCGGGCTCGTCGTGCACCACCGCTGGGACGAGGCGTGGCGCAGGCTCTGCCGCAAGGACCGCGCGTGGGTCGCGCGCCGACGCAGCGCGCCCTACGTCGCTTTGAGCTGGGCGCTGACCCAGGCGTTCTTCCTGCTCTCGCTCGTGCCGTTTCGCTCCGCGAGCCTCGGCGATGCGGCGCGCTTCGCGCGCGGGCTGCTCGCGCCGCACGCGGGCCCGGCGCTCCCGGCCGCGAGCGCGGCGCCCTTCGGCGCCCTGCAGGTGGCGCTCTGCTTCGCCCTCTTCGCCGCCTACCACCTGCTCGAGATCGGGCGCGGCGCGCGCCTGCGCGACGCCTTCTTCGCGCTGCACCCCGTCGTGCGCGGCGCCGTGTACGGTGCGGTGGTGGCCCTGCTCTTGCTGCTCGTACCCGTCTCGGCCGGCACGTTCATCTACGCTCAGTTCTGACCCGGGAGCCGCCTCGTGAGCCTTCGCCAGATCGTCGTCGAGTGGCTCGACGACAACTACCACTTCGGTGAGGCCGCCTCGCTCATCCGGGACGACGAGATGTCGTTCCTCAAGAACGGCATCCTCGACAGCCTCGGCTTCGTGCAGCTCGTCTTGTTCCTCGAGAAGCGGCTCGGCATCAAGATCGACCGCAAGCAGCTCAGCCCGAAGAACTTCGACGGCATGGGGAAGATCCTCGCCTTCGTCGCGGCTGTCCCCGGCTACACGGGCCCGCGATGACGGCGCCCGTCTGGTCGCCGCGCCCCGGGGCGCGCGCGTCGCAGATGGCCGACTTCGCGCGCTTCGCGTCTCGCGAGACGGGGCGCGATCTGACCGCGTGGCCCGCGCTGCACGCCTTCTCCATCGAGGACGTGGGCGCCTTCTGGTCGCTGCTGCTCGCGTGGTCGGGCGTCGCCACCGAGGGGAGCCGCGCGCCGGCGCTCGAGGGCGAGGGCGTCGAGGCGGCGCGCTTCTTCCCCCACCTGCGCCTCTCGTGGGCCGCGACGCTGCTCGCGGGGCCCGAGGGTGCGTCGCTCGACGCCAAGGCGCTCGTCGCGGTGGACGAGACGGGCGCGCGCCGCGAGCTGACGCGGGGCGAGCTCGGCGCCCGCGTGCTCGCGCTCGCCGACGCGCTGCGCGCGCGCGGGGTGGGCGCGGGCGATCGGGTCGTGGCGCTCGCGCGCAACGGCGCCGAGGCCGCGATCGCGTGCCTGGCCACCGCGGCGATCGGCGCGGTCTGGTCGTCGGCGGCGCCCGACCTCGGCGTCGACGCCCTCGTCGATCGCTTCGGCCAGCTCGACCCGGTGCTCCTGTTCGCCTCGACGTCGCTGCTGCACCAGGGGGTCGCCACCGCGCTCGCGCCTCGCGTCGCAGGCATCATCGACGCGGTGGCCTCGATCCGCGAGGTCGTCTGGCTCGACGACGGCGTGGCGGCGCTCGCCGCGCGCCCGGTGGAGGTGTCGCGGCTCTCGGCGCTCGTCGCCGACGCCCCTCGCGCCGACGTCGCCGCCCGCGTCGCGGCGCTGCCCCGCCACCCCTTCGCGCACCCGCTGTTCGTCCTGTACTCGTCGGGCACGACGGGCCGGCCCAAGGCCATCGTGCACGGCACGGGGGGCACGCTGCTCGAACACGTCAAGGAGCACCGGCTGCACGGCGATCTGCGTGCCAGCGACGTGCTGCTGTTCGTCACCTCGACCGGCTGGATGATGTGGCCCTGGCTGCTCTCGGCGCTCGCGGTCGGCGCGGCCATCGTGCTCGTCGACGGCTCGGTGACGTACCCCGACGACGACGCGCTCTGGCGCGTGGTCGAGCGCGAGGGGGTCACCGTGCTCGGCACGAGCCCCGCGTACCTCGGGTACTGCCGCGACCTCGGGCTGTCGCCCGGCGCGCGCGCGACGGGCCTGCGCGCGGTGATGTCGACCGGCTCGGTGCTCTCCGAGGGCCTGTTTCACTGGGTGCGCGAGCACGTCGGCGACGTGCCCTTGCAGTCGGTGTCGGGCGGCACCGACATGCTCGGCTGCTTCGTGCTCGGCCACCCCGACCTGCCGGTGTGGCCCGGCGAGATGCAGTGCGTCGGCCTCGGCTTCGACCTCTGCGCGGCCGCGCCCGACGGCACGCTGGCGCGCGTGGGCGAGGGCGAGCTGGTGTGCGCCTCGCCCTTCCCGTCGAGGCCCGTCGCGTTCGTCGCGGACGCGGACGGCGCGCGGCTACACGAGGCGTATTACGCGCAGCACCCCGGCGTCTGGACGCACGGCGATCTCGTCGAGCTCACCGCGCGCGGCACCGCGCGCATCCACGGGCGCTCGGACGGCGTGCTCAACGTGCGCGGCATCCGCGTGGGCCCGGCCGAGATCTACCGCGTCGTCGCGCGCTTCGACGAGGTGGCCGAGGCCATGGCGCTCGAGCAGGCGGCCCCTGCCGAGCCCGGCGGCAGCCGCCTCGTGCTGCTCGTGGTGATGCGCCCCGGGCGCGCGCTCGACCGCCCGCTCACGCTGCGCATGAAGAAGGAGCTGCGCGACCGGGCGTCCATGGCGCACGTGCCCGCGGTCGTCGCCGAGGTGCCCGAGCTGCCGACGACGTGGAACGGCAAGAGGTCCGAGCGCGCCGCGCGCGACGCGCTCCACGGCCGCCCGCTGCAGAACCTCGCCGCGCTGCGCAACCCGGCGTGCCTCGCGGCGATCGCCGAGCACCCGGCGCTCAAGCTCGACGCGTGACGCGCGGCGCGCGCCGCCGACGCGAGCGACGCAGCGCGAGCGCAGCCCCGAGCGCGACAAGGCCTGCGAGCTCCGCGCGCGCGTCGCGGCCCGTCGCGATGGCGCAGCCGCCTCCGCCGCCTGCGTCGGCCGCCGCGGCGCCCGAGCCGACCGGAGGCTCGCCGCCTGCCGGAGCGGTGCACGCCCCGCTGGCGCAGGGGTCGCTCTCCGGCGCGACCAGCGCGCAGCTCGCGAGGTGCAGCGCCGCGCCGAGGTCGCCGCTCGCGACGTTGGGGTCGGAGCCGGAGTCGATCGTGAGCGCGCACAGCTCGCCCGCCCGCTCGGCCTTCACCTGGTAGTGATCGGCCGCCGCGAGGCCGAACGCGACGACGTCGGCGTGCGCCTCGGCGCCGACGTGCACGGTGACCGGCAGGGGGAGCCCCGTGCCGTCGGCCGAGATCGGCAGCACGACGTAGCGCGCGGGGTGCGCGCCGTCGGGCGCGACGCGCACGACGCGCGCGACGCCGTCGATGGCCGACGCAGCCTGCGCGCCGAGCGCGCCCGAGGCGGTCGCGGTCAGGACGTGGACGAACGCGGCGCTCGTTCCGCCGCGCTGCGTCTCCTCGGCGCGGAAGGAGTCGCCGAAGGGCTTGTTGGTCACCCAGGGCGAGTCGCTCGGGCCGTCGGGCTCGGTGACCACGCGCCGCTCGGGCGCCTCGGGCACGAGCGAGCGCGAGGTGAGGCGCGAGGCGCCGACGTCGGCGACGAGGCGCGCGCCGTCGACCGTGGGGCTCTCGGTGGTGTGCAGCGCGAAGGTGTAGGCGTCGGTGCTCTTGGCCTTCGGCATCGCGGCGCGATCGTTGACGACGAGCACGTCGGGGCGCAGGTAGACGACCTCGCGGCGCGCGAGCGACACCGAGTTGCGATCCTGGTTGTCGGCGTAGGCGCCCGCGAAGTCGGCCTGCGCGACGACCGCTCCGCCGAGGTCGGCGAAGTGGACCACGTGCACCGTGTCGTTCGAGCCCCACGCGCCCTGGTTGGGCGGGTAGAGGCTGACGGCGCCACCGTCGTCGAAGAGCATCGTGTTCTTGCCCTTCGTCGCCCACGAGCCGTAGTCCATCGGGTCGGCGGCCAGCGCGTCGGCGCCGCGCACCAGCTCGAAGTGGCCCGCGTCGGCGTGCTGGTGATCGGGCGCGCCCCGGCCGCTCGCGCGGAAGGTGACCCAGGTGTCGGCGTCGCCCCAGCCCGAGCGCGCGAAGACGGCGCCCGACCCGCGCGCGAAGTACGACAGCGGCAGGCCGGCGGTCGTCCAGTCGGCCTCGTCCCACGCGCTCGCGCGCGCCTCGGCGATGGCGTTGGCCCACGCGAGCGAGGTGTCGGGCACCTTCGCGACCCACCGGCGCGCCCAGCCCGCGACCGGATCGCCCGGCAAGAGCACGAGCGCGCCCCACATGCTCGTCGCGCCCGGGCCGATCGGGTGCTCGCCGTGGTCGCCGGCGCCGTAGAACTCCTCGCCGCCCGGGCGCAGCGCGTAGAGGTGCAGCCGAACCACGTCGCGCAGGTAGTCGTCGGCGAACGACGCACGCCCCTGCTCGGCCGCCGCGGCGCTCGCGAGCGCGTACTCGGCCACCGACAGCTCGCCGTACTCCCAGCCCTCGTACCAGTCGCCCCCCGCGAGCGGCCCCGCGAGCGCCGGCGCGACGAGCCGATCGGTCAGGTCGGTCGCGCGCGCCCAGAGCTTGGGGCCCACCGTCGCGTCGTCGCCGCCGACGGCGATCGCCGCGGCCCACGTCGCGAAGAAATAGCCGGCGAAGTAGTTGCCGGTCGGCGTGTCGTTCAGGTAGCCGGACTTCGCGTACCAGTCGCCCCACGCGTCGAGGCGCCCGACCGCGAGCGAGCGCAGCGCCGCGTCGACGCCGGGCGCGTCCCAGAGCCAGTCGAGGCCGAGCGCGCCGTACGAGCCGAACGTGCGCATCGAGTAGCCGGAGTCCTGCGCGACGATCGGCACGCCCGAGCCGCTCATGTCGAGCCCGCCCTGGCCGTCGCCGACCTTGTCGCGATCCGACAGCAAGGCCTTCCAGTACTTCACGGCCTGCGCGCCGCGCGCCGCGTCGCCGGTCGCGTGCCAGGCCAGGGCGCACGCGCTCATCTGGTCGACCCAGTCGAAGCCCTGGTAGCTCGCGTCGATCGTCTCGCCGGCGTGCTTGTCGCACTTGCCGACGAGCGCCGTGATCTCGGGCTTGTGCGCCGTGAAATTGGCCGCGAGCGTGGCCTTGGCGCCCCCGACGAGGAAGCGCGGGTGGTCGCCCGCGGGCGGGCCGTCGGCGCGCGCGCCTCCGCACGACAGCAAGAGCGGCACGGCGATACCCGCAACCAAGAGCGATCGTCGCTTCATCGGACTCCCCCTCCGCGAAAGTGTAGCATCGGCCATCGTGATCGCCGCGGATCCGTACGGATCGTTGTTCCGGGGCGCGCTCTGGCCGGCATGGGAAGGGGGCCTGCGCGGTCGCCCCACGCTGCCGCTCTGGCGCGAGGCGGAGCGGCGCCAGTGGTGGTCGCGCGAGCGGCTGCAGGCGTTCCAGCTCCGCGAGCTTCGCGCGCTGCTCGCGCACGCCGCCGCGCGCGTGCCCTACTACCGCGCGCTGCTCGCCGAGGCCGCGCTCGACCCCGCGCAGATCACGAGCGTCGCCGACCTCGCGCGGCTTCCGCGCCTGACCAAGACGCTGGTGCGCGAGCACTACGACGCGCTCGTCGACCCGCTCACGGCGGCGACGCACGTGAAGAAGAAGACGAGCGGCTCGAGCGGCAAGCCCTTCGCGTTCGAGTACGACCAGCAGAGCGAGGCGTGGCGGCAGGCGATCCGCCTGCGCGGCTGGGGCTGGGCCGGCTACCGCGCCGGCGCGCGCACGCTCTACTACTGGGGCGCTCCGGTGGCGCTGCACGGCGTCTCGGGCGTCAAGACGCGCGTCGACCGCGCGATCCGGCGCGAGACCTACCTCGACTGCCTCGCGCAGGACGACGCGAGCCTCGCGCGCGCGGCGCGCGTCATCACCGAGACCGAGCCGACGTGCATCGTCACCTGGCCCATCGCGATGGCCGGTCTCGCTCGCTTCGTCACGGCGCACCGCCTGCGCACGTGGGGCACCATCCCGGTGGTGTGCGGCGCCGAGGCGCTCACGGCGCGCGACCGCGAGTCGATCGAGCGCGCGTTCGGCGCGGCGGTGTACGAGACGTACGGCGCGCGCGAGACGATGCTGCTCGCCGCCGAGTGCGAGCGCCACGACGGGCTGCACACGATGGACGACGCGCAGGTGGTCGAGGTCGTGAAGGACGGCCGCCCCGCGCTGCCAGGCGAGGTCGGCGAGGTGCTCGTGACCGATCTGCACAACCTCGGCATGCCGCTCATCCGCTACGAGAACGGCGACCTCGCGATGGCCGGCCCCGACGAGCCGTGCGCCTGCGGCCGCGGCCTCGGGCGCGTCGCGCGCGTGATGGGGCGGCAGTCGGACACGCTGCGCGGCGCGCGCGGCGAGCCGGTGCCCGGCATCCTCGTGCACGCGCTGGTGGCGACCCACGATCAGCTCGTGCTCGACTACCAGCTGGTGCAGCGCGCGAGCGGCGAGGTCGTGCTGCGCGTCGTACCGAGCAGCGACGCCGACGGGCCAGGCGTCGAGCGCATCGCCGCGGACGTCGCGCGCTACCTCGGCGGGCTGCCCGTGCGGGTCGAGCGCGTCGCGTCGATCGAGCGCGGCCCGGGCGGCAAGCACCGGTCGGTCATCGTCGAGCCGGCTGGCTGAGCGCGCTCGGTCGCGCTCGGCAGCGACCGCGCACGCAGCCGCGGTCACCCTCCGAGGAGATCACTCATCTGCGCGGTGCCGAGGCCGTCGGCCGCGAGCAGCGCCGCGACGTCGGCGAGCGCGGCGCGCGTCTCGGCCTCCCCCTCGTGCAGCAGCACCACGTCGCCCGGCCGCGGGCGGTGCGACGCGAGCTGGCGCGCGATGCCCTCGCGCCCGATGGGGCGGTGATCGAGCGAGTCGAGCGACCAGAGCGCCGTCGTGTAGCCGAGCGCCGCCGTCGTCGCGAGCGTGCGCGGCGTCACGTCGCCCCACGGCGGCCGGTAGAGCGGGCGGCGGCGCGACGCGCGGGGGAGAATGGCCTGCACGCGCGCGAGATCGCGGGCGTGCGCGGCGACCGAGAGGGTGCCGACGCGATCGTGCGCCCAGCTGTGCGACGCGATCTCGTGGCCGCGCTCGACGATGGCGCGCGCGGCCTCGGGGAAGCGCTCGACCTGCCTTCCGACGACGAAGAAGGTCGCGACCAGGCGGTGCGCGTCGAGCGCGTCGAGCAGCGCGAGGGTGTGCGCGTCGGGGCCGTCGTCGAACGTGAGCGCGACCAGCGGCCGGTCGCTCGGCCCGTGGCGCACGAGCCACGAGGTGGGCAGCAGCTCGGCGCTCAGCCGCTTGAGCGCGCGCAGCGCGACGTGACCGCCGTCGTTCATGCCTGCCCCCTCGGCGCGCCGGCCACCGCGCGGCGCAGCACCGCCTC
>CAITLX010000207.1 GCA_903893335.1 uncultured delta proteobacterium
CTCCCGTCCTTCTCTCACGCGTGCGCCCCGTTCCCCCTGCCCGGCATCGCGCCGATCTCGTCGATCAGGAAGCTCGCCTCCCGCTTCGACAGCTGCTCGACCCGGGCCTTGCCGAACTTCCCGTCCACCAAGTCCTCGAGCTGCTCCCTGGTGACCCCGTTCCTGCGGCACGCCCCGTAGACAGCGGCGAGCTGCCTGGAGGTGATGCGGTCGCCGGGCTCAGGCGCCGCGGGCTCCTGCTGGCCGTTGCCGTTCGCGGGAGCATCTCTCGGCGCCTGCACGGGCTGCTGCGGCGCATGCTGCGGCACCTGCGCGCCGTAGAGCTCGAGCCCCACGCCCAGCAGTGACGCGGCCTTCTTGAGCGCGTCGGACGCCGCAGCCTTCATGTCGTCGGCGAGCGAGACGACTCTGCCGGCCTTGTCGAGCGTGACCTCGCTGCCCCCGAACGCCATCTTGACGACGCCGTCGGCCGTGAGCTTGCCCACCACGATGGCTTGGCCGTCCTGCACCTCGTGCGAGACGATCTCGAACGACCACGCGTCGCACCCCTCGTTGAGCCGGGCGATGACGGCGTGGGTCTCGACGTAGCTCAGGGTCTTGCCGTTGCGGCCGGGCCTCGAGCGCAGCTGCTCGGGCGCGAACGGCCTCGTGAGGATGTCCTTCTTCATGCGGTCTTCTCCTTCGGGGGCTCCATGAGCCCGAGATCGAACAGCGACGCGAAGCCGCCGCCTCTTGCCCCGATGACCACGTGGTCGACGAGGTCCAGCCCAACGGCTGCTCCTGCGCGGGCAACGCAGACGGTCAGCGCGACGTCCTCCTGGCTCGGCACCGGGCAGCCCGAGGGGTGGTTGTGCACCAGGATGAACGCGCTCGCGCCCATCCGGATCATGGAGCGCAGGATGTCGGCGGGCGTGACGCACGCACCGTGCGCCCCACCCTCCGCTACCTGCACCTCCCCGATGATGGCGCTGCGACCGTTGAGCGCGACCGCCACGACGACCTCGTGCATGAGGCCAGCGAGACGAGCCCCGTACACGGCCGCCACCTCGCGCGAGCAGCTGAGCACGTGCCGGGGCAGCTCCGGGTAGCTCCTCTTCGCGAGCACCTGGAGCGCCAGGACGGCCCTCCTACGACGCGCCGAGAGCTTCATGTGCACGAGCTCGGCCTCCGTGAGATCGCGCCACCCGCCAGGTGCCCGGGCAAGACTCCTGGCGAGCAGCCCGTTGCCGAGCGCCGCGTGCAACAGCTCGTACTCGGGGTGCGAGAGCCCGTCGGGCGTCACGCCAGCCCCCGGGTCCGTGCATCGAGCAGGTCACCCCCGACGCCCTCGATCTCGATCCTGCGCGAGGGCACAGCCTGTTGAGCCGTGGACGTGACGGCGTTGACGAGATCGTAGAGCGCGACGTGCTCGGGTAGCTCCTGCACGCCCAGCTCCCCCTTGAGCGCGCCCTCCACGGCTTTGCGCTCCGGAACCGTGAGGTCACGCAGCTGGTCGATCGCCAGGGCAACGTCCTGGACCATCACGCTCACGGCCTGCTTCCACCGGGCCATGGTGCCGCGCGCCTCCATCAAGGCCGCCGGGATGGCCTCGCCGATGCCGTCACGCAGCCTGCGGCTGTCGCCGACGTGCCGGAAGCTGAAGCTGCTGCGGTTCTCCGCGACGCGCAGGCCGTTCGTGCACTTGAGGCGCCAGACCAACCCCCTGACGTGCAGGGAGCTGCGCGCGAAGCTCGAGGTCGAGATGTCGACGCCCAGCGCGCTGATGTCCCCGACCTTCACGGCCTCGGTGCCCGAGGGGAACACAAGCCGGAGCACGTCGACCATGCCGGTCGCGATGCTCTTGACCCGCACCTCGCCGATCGCCCCGTGGTTGACGAGCGCGTCACGCACGGCGTCGAGCAGCTCGGGGGCATCGAGCGGGGCGTACCGGTCCGACACCACGGCCGTGACCTCGTCGCCCCGCAGCCGCAGCATCGACGGCATCGCGCAGGCCTGCGAGGTCAGCAGCCAGTTCATGTTGGCGAGCTGGAGGGGTGCGGGCAGCCGCTTGATGAAGTCCGCGGGTGCACCGACACGGGTCGCGAGGTTCGAGAACGCCGCGCCTCGCAGGAGCAGCGGCTGGTGGTGACGAGCCAGCGGGGCCAGCGCGAACCTACCGGCGTCCGGGACCACGCCCCACCCACGCATGTCGGGCACGGGCAGGTCACGCGCCTCGCCGTCTTCGAGGTGCGCGTCCACGATCTTCTGGGCAGCCTGGTCGAAGTTGTCGTCGAGGTTGAGCCAGCTCGCCGGCATGTCCGGGGTGGTGACGAGAGGGGGCGGCAACGTGCGGGGCACGGCCGCCATGGACTGCATGGCCATGGGGGATCTCCTGGGGAAGGTGTTGGGCGCGCCGATGGGGGCGCAGCCGCGGTGGTCGTGCCGACCGATGACGCGAGGTGCGTCCGGGCGGGTGTGGAGCGAGCGTTAGAAACCAAGGTCGGCACCCGCCGCCGGCGGTGGTCAGCC
>CAITLX010000208.1 GCA_903893335.1 uncultured delta proteobacterium
CGGCATGGTCGACGTGCTCCGGCTTGTGTTCCCCTCGGGCACCGAGGCCGTGAAGGTCGGGGACATCAGCGCGCTGGGCGTCGACATCTCGACCTCGAGCTTCGCGCGCAGCTCGCTGCACGTCAGGGGGTTGGTGTGGCGCCTCAAGTGCGCATTTCGCCCATCGTGAACGCTCGTATCGCCGCAACGTGAACGCCCGTTTCGGGCATCGTGAACGGAGCGAAGCGACGCGGACGGTCGACGTTTCAGTCAGCCTGGGTGGTCTTGGTCTTCTCCCTGCGGCGTGACGCGCCGCGTAGATCGATCTTGTACGCGTTGTTCACCAGGCGATCGAGGATTGCGTCGGCGACGGTCGGGTCTCCGATCCACTCGTGCCACTTGCCGATCGGCAGCTGGCTGGTGACGACGGTCGAGAGCTGCCCGTACCTGTCCTCGAGCACCTCGAGAAGGTCGTGGCGCTGGACCTCCTTGAGCGAGCCGATGCCCCAGTCGTCGAGCACGAGCAGGTCGGCCTTGGCGAGCCGCGCGAGCAGGCGCGCGTAGCTTCCGTCGGCGCGAGCGAGCGCGAGCTCGTCGAGCAGGCGCGGCACGCGGCGGTAGAGCACGCGCCGTCCCTGACGGCACGCGCTCTGGCCGAGCGCGCACGCGATGAAGCTCTTGCCGACGCCGGTCGCGCCCGCGAGCAATACGTTGAGATGCTCGTGGATCCAGCCGCCGGCGCCGAGCTGGCGCACCATCGTCTTCTCGATGCCGCGCGCGGGCGAGGCGTCGATGTCCTCGACGCACGCGTTCGGCAGCCGCAGCTGTGCGTCTTTGAGCAGCCTGTTCAGGCGGCGGTTGTCGCGCGCCATGTGCTCGGCGTCGACGAGCATACCGAATCGCTCGTCGAAGCTCAGGCTCGCGACGTTCGTGTTCTTGCTCTGCTCGACCCATGCCTCGGCCATCGTCGGCAGGCGCAGCGCGTGGAGCTTCTCGATCGTTGGGTTGTTCAGCATTCCGATGTCCTCCGTCAGTGGTAGTAGCCAGGCCCGCGCACGTTTTCGTGGTCGATGGCGGGCGCATCGACTGGCTCGTCGCCCGGCAGCGGCAGTCGCTCGCGCCCGAGCTCGAGGATGTTCGCGACGGGCTTGTACGAGCGCGCGCCGAGCTTCAGCGCGCGGCTGCACGCGAGTTCGGTGCGCTCGGGTCCGTGCTTCTCGCCGACGCGCTGCAGCCCTCGTGCGGAGCGCCAGCCCTGCTCGCGCACCGGGTTGGCGGCGAGCAAGCGCTGCACCATCGCGTGCGTCATCGGCCCGACCGACGAGGCCCACGCGAGCACGCCGTCGACGCCCGCGGCGTGCTGGCGATGGGCCTCCGGCATGTGCGCCGGGGCCGTCGTGTGCTTGTACGCGACGTAGCTGCGCGGGTGCGATCCGACTCGTTTGCCCGCATGGATCAGCTCGACGGTCGTCGCCGTCACGCACGCCCAGATCTGCTGGTGCACGAGCAGGTACGACGCCGAGTACCAGTGCTTGTCGATCTCGACGTGGTAGTCGTTGTTGACGCGCACCAGCGACCACTCGGTCAACTCGTACGGCTCGGAGGGCAGCGGGCGCAGCGCGGGGCGGTCGTACTTCTCGAACAGCTCCCGGCGCGTGACGCCGCCCAGCTTCTTCATCGGCCGCGCGTTCAGATCCTCGCGCAGCTCAGCGACCCGCGCGTTGAGCGCGCCGAGCGAGAAGAACGTCTCGTTGCGCAGCCGCGCGAGCACCCATCGCTGCGCGATCTGCACGGCGACCTCGACCTTTGCCTTGTCGCGGGCCCTGTACGGGCGCGCCGGCACGATCGCCGTGCCGTAGTGCTCGGCCATCGCAGCGTACGTGCGCTGGATCCCGGGCTCGTAGCGGCACGACTTCACGACTGCGGACTTCAGCTGGTCGGGAACGGTGATCTCGGTGACGCCGTCGAAGTACGCGTACGCGCGCACGTGCGACGCGACGAAGTCGGGCACCTGCTGCGTCGCGGTCACCTCGAGGTACGTGTAGTTGCTCGCGCCGAGCACCGCGACGAACAGCTCGACCTCGACGCGCTCGCCGGTCTGCGGCTCGAAGTACGACGGGCACTTGCCCGAGTAGTCGACGAAGCACTTCTCGCCCGCCCGGTGCACCTGGCGCATCACGATGCCGGCCTTCGCGTGCCAGCGCCGATAGGTCTCGCAGAACGCCGTGTAACGCAGGCCGCTCGGGTGCTCCTCGAGGTACTCGAGGTGCAGCAGCTCGAGCGTCACACCGACGCGACGCAGCTCGCGGTGCATGTACACCGGGTCGGGCCGCGGGCGGTCGTCGCCGGGCGCGTTCGGGCGCCCGTAGAGGCGCTCCTCCAGC
>CAITLX010000209.1 GCA_903893335.1 uncultured delta proteobacterium
ACCACGTGGCGAAGAAGGACTTCTGGCAGGAGGTTCTCGTCTTCACGAGTAAGGACGAAAACCTCACCAAGTCGCACGTGAAGTACCTGGAGTCGCGCTTGCTCGGACAGACGAAGAAGGCCGGCCGTTATTCTGTATTAAACGACAATCAGCCTACTCTTGCTGGTTTGCCTCGCGCGGACCAGGACGCAATGGAGGAGTTCCTGCTGCAGGTTCCACTGCTGCTGGGCGTTCTCGGACACCGAGTCCTAAATCACCGATCGCGATCCGCCTACAGTCTCACGCCGCCGGCCTGAGCGCCGCTGCGCCGGTCACGCGTCGCCAGACGTAGGCGGTGAGATACTGGCGAGCGTTGCCGAGGAGCTGGTTCATGGTCTTGCATCGATGATTGCGCGTCACGTTCGCGTGCAGGTCCTGCCAGACGCGCTCGATCCGATTCGCGTCGGGGCAGTACGGCGGCAGGAAGTGGAGCACGATTCGACCGCCGAGCGCGGCGAGCGTCTGCTGCGTCACCCGTGCCGAGTGGATGCCGTAGTTGTCGACGACGAGATGGATGCGCCGAGCGCGCGGGAGCTCTGCGGCGAGCAGCCGCAGAAGATCGCAGAACAGCGCGGCGTTCTTGGTCGCAGCGCCGGTGGTGTGCAGCGCGCCGGTTCGCACGTCGAGTGCGCCCGCCAGGTAGAACTTCTGGTTCTTGCCGGGCGTGACGATGCGACGCTGCTCGCCGCGCAGCATCCAGTCGCGGCCGATCTTCGGGTTGAGGTGGATGTCGACCTCGTCCTCGTAGAGCACCGGCTCGGCCGCGCTTGCCCGAGCCTCCAGCCTGCGAATTTCGGCCAGCCGGCGAAGGCGCGCGTCGCGGGGCCACGGGCAGAGCACGACCGGCTTCGGCATGCCGATGCGCGCGCCGATGGTCGCGAGCACCCGGCCCATCGTGCAAACGGCGACGGCGGGCCAGCCCTCGCGCGTCATCTGCAAGCACAGAAGCTCGCGGGTCCACGTCGGCCGGCTCCAGCCAAGATCCTCGGGCGTGCCACGAAGCAGCTCCACGACCCGGAGATGAAACGCGTCGTCGGCCTTCGTTGCGCCGTTGAACCGGCGCCGGTCGTAGAGCCCGTCGACGCCGAACGCGACGAAGCGGTCCGACGCGGAGACGACCGTCGAGCGGGCGACGTGCAGCTCTTCGGCGACACGGACGCTGCTCCGGCCCGCCGCGAGTCCGGCGACGGCCTGGAACCGGAGCACGGTGTCGGGGTCGCCGCTGCGGCGGCCGAGTTGGACGAAAAGGCGTCGATCGACGCGGTCCATTCGGGGTATCTTGGCCAAGGGCGGTCCTCTCGTGTTCGGGGTGTTGGCACTTCCCAAACACGGCGAATGGCCGCCCTATTTCCATCTACGACGATGCGTGATCGAGAATCACGCTCGGTGATTTAGCGCGCTTTAGCGCGTCCTCGACATTCTTGAGCCACGATTGACCGCCGCTGTTCACCTGGTTGTCGGCTGAAACG
>CAITLX010000210.1 GCA_903893335.1 uncultured delta proteobacterium
CGCATGTTGGCCACGACGTACGCGCTGTCGGTCAGCTCGACGCCGACGCGGCTCGCCTTCGAGCCCTCGGGGCCCATGAGGTAGGGCACGACGTAGAGCGTGCGACCCTTCATCGCGCCCTCGAAAAGCGGCCAAACCTTGGCGCGCGCGTCGTCGGCGCTCATCCAGTTGTTGGTCGGGCCGGCGTCCTCCTTCTTCTCCGAGCAGATGAAGGTGAGGTGCTCGGTGCGCGCGACGTCGGTCGGGCTGGAGCGGTGCAGGAAGCTGTGCGGCAGCTTGTCCGACAGCGGGAGGAACGTTCCGTCGGCGAGCATCTTGCGCTCGAGCGCCTCGATCTCGGCGGCCGAGCCGTCGCACCACACCACGCTGTCGGGGCGGGTGACGGCAGCGACCGAGTCGACCCATGCGCGCAACGTCTCGTTCATCGGGCTACGTCCTTCTCTCCGGTGATGACCGACGCCGACCCCGAGCGAGGCCGACCAGCGAGGGCGGCATCCTGAACACCGGCCCCGAGACGGTCAAGTCTCGTCGAGGCACCAAGAGGCGCGGCAGAGGGGCGCCGGCTGTGGCAAGATGAGACGTACGTGAGCCGCGCGGGGTCGCCCCGCGTCGCGCCCGCGCATCCACCCGACTTTGCACGGTTCGCCGTGCCGACGACGAGCCCCCGCCACCGCCCCACCCGCAGGATGACGACCCCGGCCGCCACCAAGCTGACCAAGCCGCCCACGGTGACCCTCGGCATCGACCGCATCGCGGAGGCGGCCGACCGCCTCGCGGCGGCCGAGGAGAGCGCCTTCCTGTGCGGCTGGATCCCCACGCTGCAGCCCGAGCCGCTCCCCCCTGCGCTCGCGGTGCGGCTGGCCCTGGCGCTGCGCACCGCCGGTCACCTGACCGAGGCGCGCGCGGCGCTCGCTGCGCTGCCGCGTGCGCCCGCGGGCTGGACGACGCGCGACGTCGCGCGCCTCGAGCACGAGCGCGGGTGGTTCGCCATCGTCGACGGCCAGCACGCCGCCGCCCGGGCCCACGTCTCGCGCGGCATGGCCGTGCTCGTCGGCGACGCGAAGGCCGGCGCCACGCCCGAGCTCGTCGACCTCTACATCGCCGAGGCCCGCCTCGAGTCGAACGTCGGCGCGTGGGACGCGGCCAAGCGCGCGCTCGACCACGCGCTGCACGTCGCCGAGCGGCTGCCGTCGGGCCCGTGGCGCGTGCAGATCGAGGTCAACGTCGGCTACCTGCGCATGCGCCTCGGTCGCCCCCAGGAGGCCCACGAGGCCTTCGTGCGCGCCGCCGAGCTCGCCCCCCCGCAGAGCCGCTCGGCCGTCAGCGCGATCTCGGGCGACGCCATCGCGCTCGCGGTGACGGGTCGCTTCGACGAGGGGCGCGCGGCGGCCCTCGAGGGCATCGAGCTCGCGGGGCGCATCGACGTGCGCTGGCGGCTCGCGGACCTGTGGGACTGCCTCGGGCTCGTCGAGTTCCTCGCCGACCGGCCGCACGCCGCGCTGCGCGCCTTCGACGAGGCGCACGCGGTGCTCGGCGCCGAGACGCAGGACACCCTGCGCTTCGCCATCGCGATGCACCGCATGGCCACCCTCGCGGCGCTCGGCCGCACGCGCGCCGCCGAGCAGAGCCAGGCGACGGCCGACTCGGTCCGCACGCGCATGGGCGCGCTCGACCGCGTCTACGAGCTGGCGTGGGCCGTGGCGTGCGCGCGGCTCGCCGAGGCGCGCGGCGAGGCCGACGAGGTCGTGCGCCTGCTCGCGCCGTACCTCGACGAGGACACGACCCGTCACTACACGGTCGGCGACGCCGTGCTCACCGCGGCGCGCGCGGCGCTCGCGTCGGGGCGCACCGACGACGCGAAGCGGCTCGCCGAGCGGGCGTGCCTCATCGGCGCCGAGACGGGCTTCGTCTACGCCGAGCGGCGCCACAACCTCGCGCTCTGGGCGCTCGCCATCGACAGCCGCGACAGCCGCGCGGTGCGCTTCGCCGACGCCATGCTCAAGCGCCTGGTCGGCGAGCGCGCGCTGCCCGCGCTCGACGACCTGCCCGCGCCGCTGCAAGCCTCGCTGCGCAATTGGCAGAGCTCGTCGGGCGAGCGCCCGGTGTGGCTGACGACGCGCTTCGGCGTCGCGCGCGTCCCGATGGACGACGCGCGCGTCGAGGCCGACCGCGCCACGCTCTCGGTCGATCTCATCGGCCACGAGGTGCGCGTGGGCAAGAAGACGGTCGCGCTCACGCGGCACCGCGCCCTCGAGCCGCTGCTCGTGCAGATGCTCCGTCGCGCCGAGCACGGGCTGTCGGCCGACGACATCCTCACGGCCGCAGGCGGCCCGGGCCCCGGCTCGGCCGACGCCGATCACCGCGTGCGCGTGCTCGTGTCGCGGCTGCGCGCGCTGCTCGGCGACGACGCCCCCGTGTCCACCACGCGCGCGGCGGGCGAGGGGGCGCGCTCGCGCTACCGGCTCGGCGCGCAGGTCGGCTTCGCGCTGCTCGAGCCCGGCGACGACCCGTCCGCGCCGGGCTCGATCGAGCCGCCGGGCTGACACCGACGCGCGAGACGCTCGGGGCGCGACGCGGCGCCGCGCTCCGAGCGCCCGCGCCGCTTCAGGCCGGCAGGCGCGTCGCGAGGAACGAGTGCAGCGTGACGAGCGTCTTGTCGTCGCGCGTGAAGGCGGGGGCCTCGTAGCCGCGCGCCCAGCCGTGCACCTCGCTGACGAACGCGCTGCACACCGAGCGGTCGCTGACGATCTCCTCGACCGTGCGGCCGCGCGCGGCGCCCTTCACGAGCCCGCGCACGTAGGTGCGGAGGCGCGGGCCGACGTCGCCGAGCAGCTCGTCGATGAGCGCGGCCTCGCCTGCGAGGCGGCCGAGCAGCGTCGCGGCGTCCGAGCCTGCGGGCGGGGGAGCCTCGGCGAGCGCGTAGGCCGCCGAGAGGCGCAGCACGAACGCGTCGTCGAGGTAGCCGAGGTCCTCGATGCCGTCGGGGATGAGGTCGAGCGACTTGAACAGGTAGTTCAGGCCCCCCGCGACGTGCCGGCGAGCCTTGTCGCCGAGGGCGTCGCCGCCGAGCAGCGTGGCCAGGCCGCTGGCGTCGTCGCCGAGCGAACGGAGCCAGAGCGGAAAAGTGTCGAGACAACGCGCGGTCAGTTCGCTCATCGCGGAAGGCCTCCCGGAGGGAGCGAGAAGCTAGCGCGAGGCGAGGCGCGGCGGCAATGGCCAGATCAGCCTCGGCCCGCCAGCCATCCCGCGATGAAGCCGCCGGCCGCCGCGATCACCATGAGCAGGGCTGCGAGCAGGAGCGACACGGTGGGGGGGCCCTCATGTGCCTCGAGGGCCTCGGAGGGGGGCGGCGCCGGCAGCGTCGAGGGCACGGGCGCGGGGGCCTGGACCTCGGGCGGCGGAGGCGCGGGGGGCGCGTAGGACGCCTGCACGGCGGCGGGGGGCGGCGGCGGAGTCTGGATGACGCCCGGGGGGCGTCCGGTGGGGCCACGCGCGACGAGCACGAGCGCGTGCGCCATCTCGTCGGCGGAGGCGAAGCGAGCCTCGACCTCGCGCGCGAGGGCTCGCTCGAAGAAGCCCCGCCAGCGCTCGAGCGCCGGCGCGTCGCGCTCGATCGGGATCGCGTCGGCCACGAGCACCGCCGTCAGCTTCGCGATCGGGTTGTCGGCCTCGAACGGGCTGCGCCCCGTCAGCAGCTCGTAGAAGATGACCCCCGCTGCCCACAGGTCGCTGCGCGCGTCGACGCGCTTGGCGTCGCGCACCTGCTCGGGGCTCATGTAGCCGGGCGTCCCGAGCAGCGCGCCGGTGCGCGTGCGGCTGCCCATGCCGCCCGCGGCGTCCATCACCTTCGCCAGGCCGAAATCGACGACCTTGACCACGAAGCGCCCGCCCTCGCCGCGCGCGAGCAGCACGTTCTCGGGCTTCAGATCGCGGTGCACCACGCCCTGCCGGTGCGCCTCGGCGAGCGCCTGGAGCACGGCGTAGACGATGGGGCCGGCCTGCTCGGGCGGAAACGCCACGTGCGAGCGCGTGTAGGCCGCGAGGGGCGAGCCGTCGAGCAGCTCCATGACGAGGTAGGGCGTGCCGTCCTCGGCGACCGAGGGGCCGAACACGCGCACGATGCTCGGGTGCACGAGCCGGGTCGCGAGCTGTCCCTCGGTGACGAAGCGACGGCGCACCTCCTCGTTGGCGACGAGCTCCGGGTGCAGGAGCTTGACGGCGACGCGCGGGCCGCCGGCGAGGTCCTCGGCCTCGAAGACCGCGCCCATGCCCCCCTCGCCGAGCAGGCGCACGAGGCGCAGGCGGCCTCCGAGGACCGCGCCCACCATCCGCGCCGCTTCGCCCACCCCGTCCATGCGAGGCGGGAGTGTAGCCCTCGCGGCGCGCCGCGTCGCGGGCGATCAGGGGACGCGCAGCGGCAGGAGCATCTCGGCCTGCGACGTGTCGGGCGCGTAGAGGAACGCGTACGCCCCCTCGCTCGAGAGCACGCGCTTGAGGTACTTGCGCGTCTCCTCGTACGGGATCTGCTCGACCCAGAGGTCGAACTCGTCGGTCGTGCGCCTGGCGACCCACCGCTCGGGCGCGCCCGCGCCGGCGTTGTACGCGGCCACGGCCAGCGCGGGGGCGGAGGCGAAGCGCGCGCGAAGCTGGCCGAGCAGGCGGCAACCGAGCGCGACGTTCGTCTCGGGGCGGCGCAGCGCCGCCTCGTCGGGCGTGATGCCGAGCTTCTTGCCGACCATTTGCGCGGTGGGGACGATGAGCTGCATCAGCCCGTAGGCGTGCGCGCCGCTCGCGGCGTCGGGGTCGAACGCCGACTCCTCGCGCATGACGGCGTACGCGAGCGACGCGGGGATGCCGCTCTTCTTCGCCTCGCGCTCGACGATCGCCCCGAAAGGCCGCGGAAAAGCGAGCTCCCACGCCGTGCGCCAGCGGCCGGTCGGCCAGTGCCCGAGCCAGTCCGAGACGCGCGAGCGCGGCACGTCGAACGAGAGCCGCGTCGCGCCCACGCGGGCGTACGCGAGCGACGCCGCCCACGCGAGCTGGGCCCCGGCGTCGTCGCCCAGCTCGCCGAGCTGCGCGATCTCGCGGCGCGCGGCGTCGAGGTCCCCCTGGCGCAGCAGCTCGGTCGCGCGCGCCCAGCCCGGCTCGTGCAGCGCGGCGACGTCGGACACGGTGAACGCCCCCTCGGGCTCGCTCGCGCGCGCGGCGTCGAGCGCGGCGCGCGCGGCAGCGGGGTCGAGCTCGGAGAGCCGCGTGTAGGCCGCGAGCATGTAGAACGAGAAGGGGTTGTCGCGCACGACGGCGGCGAGCTCGCGCAC
>CAITLX010000211.1 GCA_903893335.1 uncultured delta proteobacterium
CCGACGCAGCCGACACGGGCCCCGGCCTCGATGCAGGCGCGCCCACCGACACCGCGCCTCCGGGGCTCTACGGCCTGACGACGGGTGGCGGCGGTTGCCGTTGCGAGGCCGCGCCGTCGCGCACCTCGTCGCCCGCGCTGCTCGCCGCCGCTGCGTGCGTGCTCGTGCTCGCGCGGCGCCGCAAGGCGCGCGCAGGGCGCCGCGGCGCCCTCGGCGTGGCCCTCGGCGCGACGCTGGCGCTCGGAGCCTCGGGTTGCTCCACCGACGCGTTCTGCTTCGCGGACTGCGACGCCGCCGACGCTGCTTCCGGCGCCGCGGACGCGGCCTCCGAGTACGTCGCGCCTACCGACGGGTCGCTGCTCGATCTCTCTGCGCCCGAGTGCCTCATCGGGTGCGACGGCGGCGACGAGCCCCCCACCTGCGTCATCGACGGCCCCGAGAAGTGCGACGGCCGCGACAACGACTGCAACGGGCAGGTCGACGACGTAGACCCCACGGCGCCGGAGCACTGCGGAGGCTGCGGACACGACTGCACCCGCCTGGTCGCGTGCGCCGAGGCCGCGACCTGCACCGCGGGCGTCTGCGGCTTCACGCAGTGCAGCGCCGACTGCTACGACGTCGATCACGACGGCCGCAACGGCTGCGAGGTCACCTGCCTGCGCGCCGCCGTGTCGGGCGCGCCCGCCACCGACGAGACGTCGCCCACGCTGCGCTGCAACGGCAACGACGACGACTGCGACGGCAAGGTGGACGAGGACGCCGACCTCTGCACCGACCTCGACAACTGTGGCCGCTGCGGCCACCGCTGCGTCGTGCTCCACGGCACGCCTGCGTGCGCGGCGGCCGGGCCCGCGCCCTGCACCGTCAACCCGACGGAGGCCTGCCGCATCCTCGCCTGCGAACCGGGCTGGGTGGACCTCGACCGCCTCTACCCGACCGGTTGCGAGTACGCCTGCACCCCCTCGGGCCCCGAGATCTGCAACGGCAAGGACGACGACTGCGACGGCAAGATCGACCAGGCCGACCCGGACATCGCGACCGCCCCCGGCGAGGGCGTGACCTGCTTCGGCGGCGCGCTGGGTCTCTGCGCCGACGCCGCGCACGCCGGCACGCGCCACTGCGTCGCGGGCACCTTCGCGTGCACCGGCGGCGCCGTGCTCGCGCCGCGCTCGCTCGTCGAGACCTGCAACGGCGTGGACGACGACTGCGACGGCGTCGTGGACGGCACGCTCGAGCCCGGCACGCCCACCGGTTGCGCCACCGACGCCGCGTGCGCCGGCCTCACCCTCGCGCGCGTCTGCCGCTCGCGCCCCGCCCAGGGCGACCATGTCTGCGCCCGCCCCCCCACGGGCGAGGGAGACACCTGCGGCTCGGCGACGGGCGAGTGCGCATCGGGCGCGAAGGCGTGCGTCGCCGGCGCGCTCTCCTGCGTCGGCGCCACCGGCCCGTGGGCCGAGACGTGCAACGGCCGCGACGACGACTGCAACGGCGTGGCCGACGATCACCTCATCGACGTCGGGGCCGACTGCGACGTGCCGCCGACGCCCCCCGCGGGCATCGCTTCGGCGTGCGCGAAGGGGCAGCTCGCGTGCGCCAACGGCGCCCCGGTGTGCGTCGGCGCCGTGCACGCGCTGGTCGGCATCGACGCCTGCAACCAGGACTCGAACTGCGACGGCATCTACGGTGGCCCGTCGGCGGCCGAGCTCGCGAGCTCGGTGCACGACTGCGGCACCTGCGGCCACGACTGCACGGCGCTCGGCGGTCACGGGGTCTGGACGTGCCAGTCGGGCACGTGCCAGCGCGCCGGCTGCGCGCCGGGTTACTACGACTGCGACGCCAACGCCGCCGACTGCGAGCGCGCGTGCACGTTCGCGTCGAGCGTCGAGCAGTGCAACGGCCGCGACGACAACTGCGACTGCAACATCGACGAGCCCCAGGACGCCACGCACCCGAGCGGCGTCGTGCCCGCCTCGCCCGTCCAGGTCTGCGGCGTGGGCATCGCCGCGACGGCCGCCTCCTGCACCGACGCTGCGGTGACGTGCACCGGCGGCGCGTGGCACTGCGCGTTCGGCGCGTCGGTGTGCGCGATGGGCGACCCGACCACCTGCGCCGACGACACCGGCGCCGCAGCCGACCCCTGCGACGGCCTCGACAACGACTGCAACGGCAGCGTGGACGAGAACTACAAGCACCCGGTGCGCTCGACCGGCGCGCTCGGCGACCCCTGCGCGAGCGACGACGCGAAGCCTGGCTCGCAGGGCGCTTGCCGCGCGACGGGCGTCTACGTCTGCGGCTCCTCGTCCACGACCGCGTGCAACGCGGTGCCGACCACCTGCGGCGCGACCTGCGACGAGCTCTGCGACGGCCTCGACAACGACTGCGACGGCAGCGTGGACGAGCCCAAGTCGTCGCCGGGCACCGACGCCGCGCACTACGTGAAGCCCGCCGTCGTCGCGATCCGCACGACGCCGCCGCTGTTCATCCACGCCTACGAGGCGAGCCGACCCGGTGCGACCGACGCCTCCCCCGGCTCGGGGAACGGTTACTTCACCGCCGCGCCGGCCGGCGTCACGCTCGACGCGACGCCTGCCTGCTCGGTCGCCGACCGCGTCCCCTGGTTCGACGTGACGGGCGCCGAGGCCAAGCAGGTCTGCGCGGCCGCCGGCGGGCGCGTCTGCCGCACGAGCGAGTGGACGCGCGCCTGCGCCGTCGACAACGCCACCGGCGGCACCCCGGCGACCAACAACGCCTGCTCGTGGGGCTACGGTCCGCTCGCGCAGTGCAAGACGTCGCATTTCGCCACCTCGCCCTACTGCAACGTCGGCACCTTCGACGTCGATACCGCGACGAGCGGCGTGCAGAACGGCCTCTTGCCGACCGCGTGGCCCGGCAACAAGACCAACCCGCCCTACCCCGCGTCCATCGCCTCGACCTGCTACGCGGACTGGGGCACCTACGACGGCAACGCCGCGGGCAAGGTCTACGATCTGACGGGCAACCTGCGCGAGGCCACCTCGTGCTTCGCGCGCGGCGCGGCGTGCAGCGCGACGGCCGACTGCTGCTCGGGGCTCACCTGCACGAGCGGCTACTGCTCGACGTCGGCCTCGACGACGTGCCGCGCGACGGGCATCGCGTGCACGGCCACGACGCAGTGCTGCGACGGCGCGGCCTGCACCGGCGGCTACTGCGGCGCGTGCCGCGCGCTCGGCGCTGGCTGCTCGGCCAACGCCGACTGCTGCAACGGCTCGTGCGCGGGGGGGGCCTGCGGCGGCCTCGCCGGCACGCCGGGCGAGGTCTTCGCGCTGATGGGCGGGTCGTACGGCACCGCCGACGAGGCCGGAGCGACCTGCTCGTTCTCGTTTTACTCGGTGGACCCGCTCTTCCAGCTCTACGACGCCGGGTTCCGCTGCTGCTTCGACGCCGACCCGCGCTGAAGCGCGCGGGCGCACCGCCAAGAACTGGAGCCTCCGCGCGCCGCGACTAGACTCGCGCCATGTCCTTGCTCGTCGAGCTGATCGCGAAGAAGCGCGACGGGCACGCCCTCGCCCCCGCCGAGATCGAGCGGCTCATCTCCGCGCTCGGCACGGGCGAGCTCGCCGACTACCAGATGACGGCCTTCCTCATGGCCGTCTTCTTCCGCGGCATGACCGACGCCGAGACCGTCGCGCTCACGCAGGCGATGCTGCGCTCGGGTGAGGTCCTCGACCTGTCGCGCGTGCCGGGCGTCAAGGTCGACAAGCACTCGACCGGCGGCGTCGGCGACAAGGTGTCGCTCTGCCTCGCGCCGCTCGTCGCGGCCTGCGGCGTGAAGGTGCCGATGGTCTCGGGGCGCGGCCTCGGCCACACCGGCGGCACGCTCGACAAGCTCGAGGCCATCCCCGGCTTCCGCGTGGACCTCGACGCGCGCGCCTTCGCCCGCACCGTGCGCGACGTCGGCACCTCGATGATCGGCCAGACCGCCGAGATCGCGCCGGCCGACAAGCGCATGTACGCGCTGCGCGACGTGACGGCGACCATCGAGTGCGTGCCGCTCATCGTCGCGAGCATCCTGTCGAAGAAGCTCGCCGAGGGCATCGACGCGCTCGTGCTCGACGTGAAGGTCGGCCGCGGCGCGTTCATGAAGGACGTGGCGAGCGCCGAGCGGCTCGCGCGCGCGCTCGTCTCGGTCGGCACGCGGTCGGGCAAGCACGTGGTCGCGCTGCTGACGGACATGTCCGGGCCGCTCGGCCTGACGGTGGGCAACGCGCTCGAGACGCGCGAGGCGCTCGAGGTGCTGCGCGGCGGCGGGCCCGCCGATCTGGTCGCGTGCACGCTCGCGCTCGGCGTCGAGATGCTGCGACTCGGCGGCGTCGCGCGCACGGCGCGTGACGCGCGCGCGAGGCTCACCGAGGCGATCGCGTCGGGCGCCGCGGCGCGCACCATGGAGCGCATGATCGAGGCGCACCACGGCGACCCGCGCGTGGTGCGCGAGCCCGCGCGCCTCCCGAAGACACGCGTGCGCGTCCCGCTCACCGCGCCGCGCGCCGGCTGGGTGCGGCGCATCGACCCGCTCGCGCTCGGGCTCGCCGCGGTGGAGATGGGGGCCGGCCGCACGCGCGCCGACCAGGCGGTCGACGCGGCCGTGGGCATCGAGATCGTCGCAGCGCGCGGCGCCCGCGTCTCCGAGGGGCAGCCGCTCGCCTACCTGCACGTGCGCCGCGCGCGCGACGCCGAGGCGGTGCGCGACGAGGTGCAGCGCGCGTTCGTGCTCGGGGCGAGCCGCCCGGCGCCCGTGCCGCTCGTGCTCGCGCGCATCGACGGCGGCGCGCCCGCTACTTCACGCGCGAGCCAGCCGCGGGCTCGCCGCTGACGGTCGCGAGCGTCAGCGACTCGCTCGGGCCCGAGGCGAGGATCATGCCGTGCGAGACGAGCCCCTTGCCGAAGGTGCGCGGCTCGAGGTTGGCGACGACCAGCACGCGCTTGCCGACGAGCGCCTCGGGCGCGAACGAGAGCGCGAGCCCCGCGACGATGGCGCGCGGCTCGGCCTCACCGAGGTCGACCCGCAGCGAGAGCAGCTTGTCCTTGCGCGGCACGCGCTCGGCCGCGACCACGACGCCGACGCGCAGATCGACCTTCGCGAAATCGTCGTAGGCGATGCTCGGCGGCTGGTCGGCGGCCGCAGCCTGCGGTGCGCCCGGCGCCGGAGCCGACGCCGCGGGAGCCGCGGGCGCGCTCGGCGCCGCGACCGCGACCGCTGCCGGTGCGGGCGGGGCGAGCCCGAGCGACGCAATGAGCTCGGCCTGGCGGTCGGGGTCGATGCGCGGGAAGAGCGCGGCGACCTCGCCGAGCTTCGCGCCTGCCACGAGCGCCGTGGCGCCCGACGGCCAGAGGTCGAGGCCGACGCTCGGGCTCACCGGCCCGAGGCCCAGCTGAAGGCGAAGCTCGTCGGCCTTGCCCGGCATCACCGGCCAGAGCGCGACCGAGACGGACTCGAGCAGGCGCAGCACGCGCACGACGATGCCCGCGAGCCGCGGCTTGTCCCCCTTCTTGGCGGCGTCCCACGGCGCGGAGCGATCGACGTACGCGTTGGCGTCGCGCAGCGCCGACCAGATGCGCTCGAGGGCGACGTGCGGCGCGGGCGTCGCGAACGCCTCGCCCGCCATGCGCAGGCTCTCGGGCACGCCGGAGAGCAGCGCCTCGTGCTCCTCCGGGGGAGCGTCGTCGGGGGGCACCAGGCCCTCGAACACGCGGTGGCAGAAGGGCAGCACGCGCTGCAGCAGGTTGCCGAGGGCGTTGCCGAGGTCGGCGTTGTAGCGCGCGACGAGGTCGTGGACGTCGAAGTCGCCGTCCTGGCCGAAGGCGATGGCGCGCATGAGGTAGTAGCGCAGCGTGTCGACGCCGAACGCGTCGGCGAGCGCGGTGGGCTTGACCGTGTTGCGCAGCGATTTGCTCATCTTCTGGCCGCCGAAGGTCAGGAAGCCGTGGGCGAACACCTGCTCGGGCAGCGGCAGCCCGGCGCTCATGAGGAACGCGGGCCAGTAGATGGCGTGGAAGCGCAGGATGTCCTTGCCGACGACGTGCAGGCTCGCCGGCCAGAGCGCCGCGCGCTCGGGGTCGTCCTGGAGCACCGTCCAGTAGTTCGCGAGCGCGTCGAACCAGACGTACATCACGTGCCGCGGGTCGCCCGGCACGGGCACGCCCCAGCTGAACGTGGTGCGCGACACCGAGAGGTCCGACAGGCCGCCGGCGACGAAGCTCTTGACCTCGTTGAGGCGCGAGCCGGGCGCGACGAACGACGGGTGGTCGCGGTACAGCTCGAGCAGGCGGTCCTGGTAGCGCGAGAGCTTGAAGAAGTAGCTCGGCTCGCGCACGCGCTCGGCGGGCGTCTTGTGCGTCGCGCACACGTTGCCCTCGGCCAGCTCCTTCTCGGTGTAGTAGGCCTCGCAGCCGACGCAGTACCAGCCCTCGTAGGTGCCCTCGTAGAGGTCGCCCGACGCCGCGACGCGCTTCCACAGCTCGGCCGCCCAGCGCTCGTGGCGCTCGTCGGTCGTGCGGATGAAGTCGTCGGGCGCGCAGGCGAGCTTGGGCCACGTCTCGCGGAACGGCGCGCTCATCTCGTCGGCGAACGCCTTGGGCGCGAGGCCGCGCTCCTTGGCCACGCGCTCGATCTTCAGGCCGTGCTCGTCGGTGCCGGTGAGGAAGAACGTGCGCTCGCCGCGCACCGCGTGGTAGCGGCGCAGCACGTCGGCGGCGATCGTCGAGTAGGCCGTGCCCAGGTGGGGCACGTCGTTGATGTAGTAGATCGGCGTCGTGACGTAGAACGGGCGGCTCATCGCCCCCCGCTTCTAGCACCCCACCGGCGCCCGTGGCTCAGGTGATGGTCGGCGGCACCGTGCTCGCGACGCTCGGGCGCGCGTGCTGCGCCTCGAGCCAGGCGGCGAGCCGCGCCCGCTCGCGGATCATCGCGTCGCCGTGGCGCAGCACGAAATAGCCGACCGCCGAGATCACCGCGGCGTCGCCCACGCCGAACGCCGAGGGCCACTCGTCGGTGCCGAGCCGCGCCTGCGCCGCGTCGAGCGCCCGGCCCACGCGCTCGAGCGCGAGCGCCGCTCCGACGGCCTCGCCGCGGTCGCGCGCCTGGAACGCGACGACGGCCTGGTCGGCCACGAAGTCGCCGAGCTCGTCGAGCGAGCGGTGACGCAGGCGCTGCCGCCAGCCCTCGCCGAGCATCGGGGGCCTCGGGTGGCGGTCCTCGAGGTACTCGACGATGACCGACGAGTCGAAGACGCGCGTGCCGTCGTCGTCGACGAGCACGGGCACCTTGCCGAGCGGCGAGAGCTCGGCGAACCAGGCCGGGCGCGCGGAGAGATCGACGATCGAGAGCTCGAAGGGCAGCTCCTTCTCGAGCAGGACGATGCGAACCTTGCGGGCGTAGGGCGAGCGGAGCGAGGTGTGGAGGGTGCAGGGCATGGCGCGGCGGAGCGTAGCGTCGCGAGCGCGCGGC
>CAITLX010000212.1 GCA_903893335.1 uncultured delta proteobacterium
GGCGACGGCGCGGTCGTGCGCTGCCCCGCGGGGGACGCGGGCGCGGTCGAGGCGACCGTCGACGCAGCGGGTCGCGTCCGGGCGCGCTTCGTCGCCGCGCGCGCCGTCGTGCTCGAGGGGCTCTCGCTCGACGGCGCGAGCGCGCTCGCGGGCGCCACCGCTCGCCTGTCGAACGGCTTCCAGTCCTGGTCGCAAGCGGGCGTCGTCGCGCTCGCGCCGCCGCTCTCGGGCGCCGACCTCGACGCGGCGCTGGCGTCGCGCGGGGACGCCGAGGTGCTGCGCGACGGCACCGGGCCCTCGTGGTCGTACGGCTACGTCGGGGGCGGGGAGCGCGCGCTCTTCGCCGGGGCGCTGACGGCGGCGCGCTGGAAGCCCTGGGTGGACGCCACGCGGGGCGAGGGGGGCGTGGTCGGCCTGCGGCTCGGCTGCGGCGGGGCAGGCGAGCAGGTCGCCGTCGCCGCGGGGGCGACCGTCGAGGGGGAGCCGTTCTCCGTCGAGATCGGGCCGGACCTCGCGGGGGCCGAGCGACGCTGGGCCGCCGCCCTCGCGACGCACCGCGCCGTGGGCGCTCGCGGCGAGGTGGGCTGGAACTCCTGGTACGAGCTCTGGGACGGCGTGAGCGAGGCGGACGTGCGCGCCAACGCGCCGCTCGCGCGCGCGATGCTCGAGGCCGACGGGCACCCAGCGGGCGCGGGGCTGCGCATCGTGGTCGACGACGGCTGGGAGAAGGCGTGGGGCGACTGGGAGCCGAACGACAAGTTCCCCTCCGGGCTCGACGGGCTCGCGCGCGATCTCGGCGCCGACGGCGACACCCTGGGCGTGTGGCTCGCGCCGCTGCTCGCGGCCGAGTCGAGCGCGGTCTACACGGCGCACCCCGACTGGTTCGTCGGAGGCGTCGTCTACCAGCACACGAAGAATGGCCGCATGCACGTGCTCGACGTGACGAACGCCGAGGCGGCCGAGCACCTCTCGACCGTCATCGGGCAGATCGCCCGCTGGGGCTACGGCCTGCTCAAGATCGATTTCCTCTTCGCGGGCACCTGGGAGGGGCAGCGCGCGCTCGACGTGACGGGCATGGACGCCTACGCCCGCGCGCTCGCGATCATCCGCTCCTCGGCCGGCGACGCGGTGCGCCTCGTCGCGGTCGGCGCCCCCGACGTCGCGACCTTGCCCTGGGTCGACGGCTGGCGGGTCGGCGCCGACATCGCGCTCGAGCTCGGCGGCCCGCGCTGGCCCTACGTGGCCAACCAGGCGCGCAGCGTCGCGGCGCGCTGGCCGCTCTGCGCGGCGGTGCTCTGCGACGCCGACCCGGTGCTGCTGCGCGGCCTCGCGCGCGACGAGGTCGAGAGCGGCGGCTGGGTGGCGGCCCTCGCGGGGGGCGCGATGTTCCTGTCGGACGACCTGCCGAAGCTCGCGGCCGAGCGGCGCACCTGGGGCGTCGATGCAGCGCGCCTCGCGCTCGGCACGGGGGGCTCGCCCGCCGAGCCCGAGGACGTGTTCCCGGCGTCGCCCCCGGCCACCCTCGCGACCGTCATCGGCGACATCGGCTCGCGCCGCACGACCCACGTCGTCCCGGCGCGCTGGCGGCTCCCGGGCGGTGGGCGCCTCGTGCTCGACGTCACCGACGAGGTGCTCGTCGTCGAGGGGGTGACCGTCCCCCCCCACGCCACGCGAACGCTCTCGCCCTGAGCCTCGTACCGGAACCTCAGGCGTCGAAGCGGACGCTCGGCGTAGACCTCAGTCGTCGTCGCGCACGCCCGGGCTGATCCTCAGTCGTCGTCGCGGACGACGACGCCGCCCTTCTTGAGCGAGCCTCCGGCGGCCGCGAGCAGGTAGGCCTCGATGAACGGGTCGAGCGCGCCGTCGAGCACCGCGTCGGGGTTGGCCGACTCGTGCTCGGTGCGGAGATCCTTCACCAGGCGGTACGGGGCGAGGACATAGCTGCGGATCTGCGCGCCGAAACCGATGTGGGTCTTGGACGCAGCGACGGCCTGGGCGGCCTCCTCGCGCTTGCGCAGCTCCATCTCGTAGAGCTTCGCCTTGAGCATCTTCATGACCAGGGCGCGGTTCTGGTGCTGGCTGCGCTCGGCGCGGCAGACGATGTTGAGGCCGGTCGGCTTGTGGCGCAGGCGGACGGCCGTCTCGACCTTGTTGACGTTCTGCCCCCCCTTGCCGCCGGCGCGCATCGTCGTGATCTCGATGTCCTCGTCCTTCACCTCGATGTCGATCTCGTCGTCGATGTCGGGGGTGACGTCGACGGCGGCGAACGAGGTCTGGCGGCGGGCGTTGGCGTCGAAGGGGCTGATGCGCACCAGGCGGTGCACGCCGCTCTCGGAGCGCAGGTAGCCGAAGGCGCTCGGCCCCGTCACGGTGAACGACGCGCCCTGGATGCCGACGTCGTCTCCCTCCTGGTAGTCGATGACGTCGGTCTTGAACCCGCGGCGCTCGGCCCAGCGCAGGTACATGCGCATGAGCATCTGTGCCCAGTCGCGCGCCTCGGTCCCGCCCTCGCCGGCGCTGATGGTCACGATCGCGCTGGTGTGATCGGCCGGGCCGCTGAGCATGCGCGCCAGCTCGGCCTGGCGCATGCGCGCGTCGAGGGCCTCGACCTGGGCGGTGGCGTCGGCGATGGCCGCCTCGTCGTTCTCCGCGACGCAAAGCTCGAAATACTCAGTGATGTCCTTGAGATCGGCGTCGATCTTCTCGGTGAGTGTGAGCTTCTCCTCGACCGCGGCGCGCGCGCGGAGCAGGACCTGCGCCTTGGCCTGGTCGCTCCAGAAATCGGGCGCTCCCGCGCGGTCGTTCAGCTCGGCGAGGCGCCGCTGCAGCTTCGGGACGTCAAAGATGCCCCCTTAGCGCCATGTGGCGCCTTTGAAGGTCGGCGAGGAGGGCTCGGGTATCGGGGATCATGGGGACGGCGAGTGTCTACGCCATCTCGGGGGGGCGCGCCAAGCGTGCCGGAGAACCCCCGCGAATTTGGCCCCTTGCGCGCCACCCAGGAACAATTCGTTCCGGGGGCGCAAGCTGCGCTCCCGGAGGAGCCGCAGCTGCCATGGAAGCCCCGTCGACCGCCACCACCGAGCCCCTCGACCACCCCGTCTGGTACGTGCACGACGGAGAGACCGTCTTCGGTCCCGTCGGCACCTCCGCGCTGCTCCGGAGCGTGACGCGCCGCCGCGTCGGCGCCGCGTGCAGGGTCCGGCAGGCCTCGTGGACCACTTGGCGCACGCTCGACCAGATCCGCGAGGTGGCCGCGCTCACGCGGGTGGCCTCCTGGTCGGCGGTGGACCTCGTCGGCCGTCCGACCTGGGGCGAGCAGGGGCCCTGGGCCGAGACGCTCGGGCTGCTCGCGAGCGCCCGCGACCGCGACGAGGCGATGCTCCTCGGCCTGCACGCCGCCGTGCGCGTCATGCGCGCGGGCTGCGGCCTGCTGCACCGGGTGCGCGAGCCCTTCGTCGGGCTGGTGACCTCGTGCGCCGTGGGCGAGGCGATGGCCGACCGCCTCGGCTTCGTCGTGCCGCGGCACGACGTGGCGCTGACCGTCGCCCGCGCCGGCATCGCCCTCGCGGGTGCCCCGGCCGCAGGCGTCGCCCAGCGGGCGATCGCCGCCCGGCTCGGCTCGGCCTCGCTCGCCGGGGTCGCGATGGCGCCGGTGCGGGTGGACGGCGCGCTGCTCGCGGTGATGGAGCTCGGGCGCGAGGACCACGGCTTCCGCGCGAGCGACGCCGCGGTGCTCGAGCAGATCGCCGAGGCGGTGCGCGACCGGCTCGAGTCGCTCTCGCCCACCTGAGGCGCCGCCACGAGCGCCTCGGCCGCGCGCCGGGTCAGCCCGGCTCGTAGCCGAGGTGCGAGGCGAGGGCGCGCTCGGTGTCGGCCACCGTGCGCCCCGTGCGCGCGGCGTAGTCGGCGACCTGGTCGCGGCCCACGCGCCCGACCGCGAAGTAGCGAGCGTCGGGGTGCGCGAAGTAGAGGCCGCTGACGCTCGACGCCGGGGTCATCGCGAGGTGCTCGGTCAGCTCCATGCCGATGGCGCGCGCGCCGAGCAGATCGAACGCCGCGCGCTTGGGCTCGTGGTCGGGGCAGGCGGGGTAGCCGAAGGCCGGGCGGATGCCGCGGTACGACTCGCGCAGGCGCGCCTCGTGCGACAGGGCCTCGCCCGGCGCGTACCAGGCGCGGCGCGCGCGCTCGTGGAGCCACTCGGCGGATGCCTCGGCGAGCCGGTCGGCCAGCGCCTTCACCAGGATGGCGGAGTAGTCGTCGTGCTGCTGCTCGTAGCTCCGCGCGAGGGCGTCGGCGCCCAGCACGGTGACGGCGAAGGCGCCGAGGTGGTCGGCCACGCCCGAGCCCGCCGGGGCGACGAAGTCCGCGAGGCAGAGCGCCGGCCCCTCCTTGGGCTGCTGCTGGCGCAGCATCGGCAGGCGCCACACCTCGCCGCCGCCTGCGGGGTCGGACAGGACGACGTCGTCCCCCTCGCTCGCGGCGGGCCAGAAGCCCCACACGCCGCGCGCGACCAGGCTCCGGTCGGCGAGGATGCGCGCGAGCATCGCGGTGCCCGAGGCGAAGAGATCGCGCGCCGCGGCGCCGTACTTCGGGTGATCGAGGATGGCCGGGTAGGTGCCGGCGAGCTCCCAGGTCGTGAAGAAGAAGGTCCAGTCGATGTAGCCGGCGATCTCGGCCAGCGGCAGCGCGACCTCCTCGGCGCCGAGCCTCGGCGGCGGCGCGTGCGCGGCGAAGACGACCGGCGGCTTGCGGGCGCGCGCGTCGGCGAGCGAGAGCAGAGGCTGGTCGCGCTTGGCGGCGAAGCGGGTGCGCAGCTTCGCCTGCTCGGCGCGGTTGTCGTCGTGGAGCGCGACCCTCCGGACGTCGTCGAGCAGGTCGGACACTACGCCGACCGCGCGCGAGGCGTCGAGCACGTGCACGACGCCGGGCTCGTACGAGGGGGCGATCTTCACGGCGGTGTGCTCGCGGCTGGTCGTGGCGCCGCCGATGAGCAGCGGCACGGTGAAGCCCTGGCGCGCCATCTCCTTGGCGACGTGCACCATCTCCTCGAGCGAGGGGGTGATGAGGCCCGACAGGCCGATGGCGTCGGCGCCCTGCGCGCGCGCCTCGGCGAGGATCTTCTCGCAGGGGACCATGACGCCGAGGTCGACGACGTCGTAGCCGTTGCAGCCGAGCACGACGCCGACGATGTTCTTGCCGATGTCGTGCACGTCCCCCTTGACGGTCGCGAGCACGATCTTGCCGCGCGTCGAGCCCGCCCCCTCCGCCTTGCCCGCCTCGAGGTAGGGCAGCAGCACGGCGACGGCGCGCTTCATGGCGCGCGCGCTCTTGACGACCTGGGGGAGGAACATCTTGCCGGCGCCGAAGAGGTCGCCGACGACCTTCATGCCGGCCATCAGCGGGCCCTCGATGACGTCGATGGGGCGACCGAGCTTCTGGCGGGCCTCCTCGACGTCGGCCTCGAGGAAGTCGAGCGTGCCGTGCACGAGCGCGTACGAGAGGCGCTCCTCGACCGTGCGCTCGCGCCACCCGAGATCGATCTCGCGCTTGGTGCCCTTGCCGCGCACGCGCTCGGCGAGCTCGACCAGGCGCTCGGTCGCGTCGGGCCTGCGGTCGAACAGCACGTCCTCGACGCGCAGCTTGAGGTCGGGCTCGATGTCCTCGTAAACAGCAAGCTGCGCCGCGTTGACGATGCCCATGTCGAGCCCGGCGCGGATGGCGTGGAAGAGGAACGCGGCGTGCATCGCCTCGCGCACGACGCCGTTGCCGCGGAACGAGAAGCTCAGGTTGCTGATGCCGCCCGACACCTTCGCGCCCGGGCAGCGCTCCTTGATGGCCGTGGCCGCCTCGAGGAAGTCGAGCGCGAAGCGCGCGTGCTCCTCGATGCCCGTCGCGATGGCGAGCACGTTGGGGTCGAACACGATGTCGAGCGGATCGAAGCCCGCCTCGTCGACGAGCAGGCGGTAGGCGCGCGTGCAGATCTCGACCTTGCGCGCGGCCGTCTCGGCCTGGCCCGCCTCGTCGAACGCCATGACGACGACGCCCGCGCCGTAGCGCCGGATGAGCCGCGCCTTCGCGAGGAAATCGGCCTCGCCCTCCTTGAGGCTGATGGAGTTGACGACGGGCTTGCCCTGCACCTCCTTCAGCCCCGCCTCGAGGACCGACCACTTGCTGCTGTCGATCATGATCGGCACGCGCGCGATCTCGGGCTCGGTCGCGACGATGCGAAGGAACTTCGTCATCGCGGCCTCGGAGTCGAGCATGCCCTCGTCCATGTTGACGTCGAGCAGGTTGGCCCCGGCGCGCACCTGGTCGAGCGCGACCTCGAGCGCGGTCGCGAAGTCGCCGCGCTTGACGAGATCGGCGAAGCGCGACGAGCCGGTCACGTTGGTGCGCTCGCCGATCATCATGAAGTTGGAGTCGGGGCGGATGACGAGCGTCTCGAGGCCGCTGAACGCGGTGAACGCGCGCTTCGCGGGGCGGACGCGGCGCGAGCGCCCGTCGCCGATGCGCTCCGCGATGGCGCGGATGTGGTCGGGCGTCGTGCCGCAGCAGCCGCCGACGATGTCGGCGAGGCCGGCGTCGACGAACTCGCCGACGAGCCCCGCGGTGACCTCGGGCGTCTCGTCGAACGTGCCGAAGGTGTTGGGCAGGCCGGCGTTGGGGTAACAGCTGATGCGCGTGTCGGCGAGGGCCGCGAGCTCCTCGAGGTAGGGGCGCATCTCGCGCGCGCCGAGCGAGCAGTTGAGCCCGACGCTCATCGGGCGCGCGTGGGCGACCGACGTCCAGAAGGCGTCGACCGTCTGGCCCGAGAGGGTGCGCCCGCTGCGGTCGACGATGGTGACCGAGAGCATGATGGGAACGCGCCGCCCGTAGGCGGCGAACGTCTCGTCGATCGCGACGAGCGCCGCCTTGGCGTTGAGCGTGTCGAAGATCGTCTCGACGAGCAGGGCGTCGACGCCCCCTTCGAGCAGCGCGCGGGCCTGCTCGGCGTACGACTCGCGCGCCTGGTCGAACGACATCGAGCGCAGGCTCGCGTCGCTCACGTCGGGCGACATCGACAGCGTGCGGTTCATCGGGCCGAGCGCGCCCGCGACGAAGCGCGGCTTGTGCGGCGTGCGCTTCGTCCACAGGTCGGCGGCCTCGCGCGCGAGGCGCGCGGAGGCGAGGTTCATCTCGTAGACGAGGCCCTCGAGGCCGAAGTCGGACTGCGCGATGGTCGTCGCGCCGAAGGTGTTGGTCTCGACCAGATCGCTGCCGGCGGCGAAGTACGCGTCGTGGATGCTCGCGATGACGTCGGGGCGCGTCAGCGAGAGCACGTCGGAGTCGTTCTTCAGGTCGTGGCCGTGCGCGCGCAGGCGCTCGCCGCGGTAGTCGGCCTCGCCGAGGCCGTGGCGCTGGATCATCGTGCCCATCGCGCCGTCGAGCACGAGGACGCGCTCGTCGGCGACCGACTCGAGGAGCGTGAGCGTTCGGGGGGCGTTCATGCGCGCGGCATGGTGCCACGGGTCGGGGCGCTTGGCCCCCCTCGCAAGCGGCGACGCGGACTTGTGACCCGGGCCGAGGCCCGGCATCATCGGCGCCGGAGGCGGCGCATGAGCGAGTGGACGAGTCGGACGGCGGCGCGAGCGTGGGGTGGTGCCCGCGTCGGGGCGCTGCTCGCGCTCGTCGGGCTCTCGGTGGCCGGCTGCCGGCCGCACGCGCGCCCGCCGAAGCTCGCGTTCGTGCCGCGCCACCCCATCGAGGCCACCTACCACCTCGACACGCGCAACGTGCCCGACGACCCCGTCTGCTCGCGCATCGGCGATCTCGCGCGCGAGTGCGCGCCGGGCTCGGAGTTGCCTGTGTGCAAGACGTTCGACAAGCAGGGGTCGCTCTGCGTCGATGGCCTGCACGAGGCCTTCGCGCTGGGCGTCGATCGCGTGCTCGCCACGTTCATGCGCCGGGCGCCCGAGGACGAGGCCGACTACCTCGTGAGCTTCGGCGTCGCCGAGCTTCGGCACGTCCGCACCGCGGGCGACTCCGAGTCGCGGCTCTGGTTGCGCTGGGACTTCGATCTGCGCGAGCCCTACGCGCCCAAGCCGATCGTGCACCTCGCGATGACGACGGTCGATCCGGACGCGCGCAAGCGCCGCGAGGGCGTGCAGGGGGAGCTGCAGCGGCTCGTCGACTCGACCGTCGAGGCCATCGGCGTGGCGCTCAAC